>JBDHQY010000092.1:0-8138 GCA_039807315.1 Steroidobacter sp.
CGCCGCGGAGCGCGGCCACGTCGAGACCGTGCGCACATTGATCGCAGCAGGCGTCGACGTCGATCACATCAACAACCTCGGTTGGACCGCGCTGCTCGAAGCCATCATCCTGGGCGACGGAGGCGCCCGGCATAGGCAGATCGTGCGGCTGCTGGTGGACGCCGGCGCCAATGTGAATCTGGCCGAGCGCGAGGACGGCACGCCGCTGCCGCCGGCGCGCCGGCGCGGCTTCGGGGAAATAGAGAAAATCCTTGGCGCCGCGCAAGCGCGTTGAGGAGAAGAACAACGGATAGCCGAGGTCATTCATGATCGTTCACCTCCTGGACGGCACCTACGAGCTGTTCCGCCACTTCTACGGCCTGCGCCGTTTCAACAAAGGCAATGACCGGCCGTTCGGCGCCGTGGTCGGCGTGCTGAACACCGTGCTGGAAACGATCGAGGGCGGCGCCACGCACATCGGCGTCGCGACCGATCACGTGATCGAATCCTTCCGCAATCAGCTGTGGCACGGCTACAAGACCGGCGATGGCATCGAGCCGGCGCTGCTGGCGCAGTTCCATCCGCTCGAGCAAGCGCTCACCGCCATGGGCGTGGCGGTCTGGCCCATGATCGAGCTGGAGGCCGATGACGCACTCGCCTGCGCGGCACGGATCGCTTCTGAAGATGAGCGCGTGCAGAAGGTCTGCATCTGGACACCCGACAAGGACCTGGCGCAATGCGTACGCGGCGAGCGTGTCGTGCAAGTCGATCGCAAGGCCAAGAAGATTCGCGATGCCACGGGCGTTCGCGAGAAATTTGGCGTGGAACCCACCTTGATTCCCGACTTCCTGGCGCTGGTCGGCGACTCGGCGGACGGCTATCCAGGCCTGGCGGGCATCGGCCGGGTAGGCGCGGCACGCTTGATCGGCCGCTACGGGGCGATCGAAGAATTCCCACCTGAGGTGCTGGGCGAGCGCCGCGAGCTGGCATTGCTGTTCAAGAAACTGGCGACGCTCAGGACCGATGCGCACCTGTTCGGCAACGTCGACGAATTGCGATGGCGTGGACCGCCAGACGGCTTCGCGGCGCACGCTGCACAGCTGGATGACGCCCGGCTGCTGGCTCGCTGCCTCAAGGCGCTCCCATAGTCTCCTCGTGATGCCGCATGAGTTTCCGGAGCCACACCCGAAACGGCACACTGCGACGCTTCATGTCCAAGAAAAACCCTGACAAGCGGGAGATCCTGATTCCTGCCTCGGTGCGCATCGCCAGAGAGAAGGCGGCAGCGAAACTGCAGGCAATACGCGAGCGCAAAGCAGCGAAAGCCAAGCTCAAGGCCGCCCGCCAGGAGCGTGAGATCACGAAAGCGGTGCTTCGTATCGTGCGTGCCTTGGACAGAAAGGCGGCGCTGCGCGAGCGCGAGGCCGCGGCGCTCGACCGCAAGGCACAACGTCTCGCCTTTCAGCTCGCACGCAAGGATCGGCTCGAAGAGCAACGCCTGATGCGCCGGGCACAGCGGGATCTGCGCAAACAGCAGCGCAAGGAAGCAACGCGCAAGGCCAAATCGTCCGCTTCCAGGAGCCGCTGATCCCACGCCACGTAAGCAGTACGATCTCCGGGCAATGCCCATGAGCTCGCGGCCGGCCACGCGGCAACCCTGCAGCAGCATGAGTCGATCCACGGCCCGCTCGACTCGGCATCCCTGTTCACGCAGAATCCCGGCGACGTCTCCCATACATTCTTCAAGTTGCAGCCAGGGGTCCAGCCATGCAGATCGCAGACATTCTTCAACAGATGGGCGGAATCCAGTCGATGGCGCGCGAGCTCGGCGTCAGCGAGTCGCAGGCGGCCAGCGCCAGCGCTGCCTTGATCCCTGCGATTCTCGGCGGCTTCAAGAAACAGACCCAGGCGCAACCGGCTGGGCTCGACGGCCTGGGCGGCGTGCTGGCACAGCTCGGCGGCGGCGGACTGCTGGAAGAAGTGCTCGGAGCCCAGCCGACGAACGTGAACCGGGGCAATGACGTTCTCGGACAGATTTTCGGCTCCAAGGACGTCAGCCGGGCCGTGGCCCAGAATGCCGCCGCGCAGACCGGCCTCGACCCGGCCCTGCTCAGGAAAATGTTGCCCATGCTCGCCATGCTGGTCGGCGGCTTGATCAGCAAACAGGGCGGCGCGAACGCTGCACCGCAGGGCGGCCCCGCCGCGGGACTGGCCGGAATGCTGGGCGGCCTGCTCGGCGGCGGATCGGCGGCTCCTGGCCGTGGATCGGGCCTCGCATCGATGCTCGACCTGGACGGCAACGGCAACCCGCTCGACGACATCCTGCGCGCGCTGTCACGCTGAAGGCCTCTGGACAGCTCGGTCAGCTACGCCGCCGGAAACGAACAGCTCCATGCGGCGTACGCCATGACGCAGCAGGTCTCGCACCAGCACGCATGTAGCCCGCTCTGTCGATAACTCCATGCAGCGAGCGCCGGAGCAGCCACAGCCACGTACTGAAACGATCTCGCTCGCGTTACAAGCACCCGCGGTCGACGGTTCGAACAGCTCGACATGCGTTGTCGACGCTACGGCTGCGGCACGTCGTGCCCAGCAGCCGTATTCGCAAGCAGGCCACGGCGCGGTGATTCATGCTGATACTCAGCATTTCTCGCCGCGCCGCGGCACCTGGGTCCCGGATCAGAACGTGGCGCGTACCAGCAGGCGAACGTCGCGTCCCGGCAGAATGACTTCATCCTTGTTCAGCGCAATGGCGTTGTGCTGCGTGGAATCGGTCAAGTTGCTGCCGGCCAGCACCAGCTCCAGCCCCCGGTTCGCGGCCAATGGCCGCCAAGCCACCTGCGCATCGAGCGACGCGTAGCCACCGGTGCGGGTTTCCGCCGCGGCGGTTCTGGTCTGCGCGCCGCTGTACTTGAGCAGAAAGGAAGCTTCGAGCGCCGAGCCGCTCCACGAGAGTCCACCGCCGACGTGATACGGTGGGATGCGCGGTACGTTGCCGCCGCCGTCCAGTGTGGCGCGCACGTAGTCGGCCAGAAGCTGTGCGTCGATTTTGCCCGCACCGCTCTGCGCCAGTCCGAACGTGGCCTTTGCCTCGGCGCCCCAGAATTTCGCACCCTGCTGCATGTAGTTGAGCTCCTTCAGCTCCTCCTCGTCGCCATCGATGCAGACACCTTCATCGTCGCAGGTGCGACCGGTCAGCTGGCCGTAGATGTAGTTGTCGAATTTCGCACCCCATAGCGAACCTTCGAAGCGAACGTTATCTCGGCGCAGGCGCAACGTGCCTTCAAGTGAATTGGCGCGCTCGACCTTGAGCGCGGGATCGCCCATCTCGAATGTTGCCGGCCCGTCGTGCGGGCCGCGTGCGTACAGCTCGGTCTGCGCCGGGGCGCGCGCCGCGCTCGATGCGGTGAGGCCCAAACTGACGATGCTGTTGACGTCGTACAGCAGGCCGATCGAGGCGCTGGCCGGTGTGAAATCCCGCGAACGCTCTTCATCCGCAGCGGAGGTGCCATCCACTTGCACCTGCTCGACGCGCGCACCGAGCTGCCAGCGCAGACTGTCGCCTGACGGAATCTCGGCGAAACCGAAGGCGGCCTCGCTCCGCGTCAGCGTCGGCAGCAGATAGTCTTCGCCCTCGCCGAGCGCGGAGAAATTCTTGCGCTGGACCTGCACGCCCAACGCCGCCCCGGAGAAGGGGCCGACCGCATCGAAGATGGCTTCGGCGCGCCCGTCCCATTCACGATCCTTGAACGTGGATTCGGGCGAGCCGTCCGGGTTGCGTTCGCTGTGCTCGTAGTCGGCGTAGCCGCCTTCCACCGTCAGAGTCTTGAATGCTCCCGCGTTCACGGCGAAAGAAGAACGGAACAGCTCCTTGGTCTGCTTCATGTCGATGTAGGTGTCCTCGCCCGGAATGCCGTACTTCGCGTCGTAGCGCACGGCTGCCGCGCCGATGCGACTGTCGCCGAAGAAGTAGGATGCGCCGCCCGAATAGCCGTCGCCGCGGAAGAAGGAGTTCTCCATCGTGCCATCGGGAACGTCGTAATCGTCGGCGTGACGACTGAAGCCATCGGCGTGAAACGCCAACTGACCCACACGCCCGTCGAATCGCGCCGCACCCTGGCGACTGTCGGAATTGGTGCCGTAGCTGCCCGTCAGCTCTCCCGCGAAAGGCTTGTCGGGCAATACCGTCGGCACGCGATTGTTGATCGCATTAACGACACCACCGATGGCCTGACTGCCGTAGCGCAACGTTGCCGCACCGCGTACGACTTCGATGCGATCCGCCGAATACGGATCGACTGGCACGCCATGATCGGGGCCGACGTCGGACACATCGAAGCTGCCGACGCCATCCTCCAACGTACGTACCCGCTGGGCATCGAAACCGCGAATGACCGGCCGGCTCGCGCCGGACGCGAAGCCCGTGCCGGTGACTCCAGGCACATCGGCGAGCGCATCGGCCAGGTTCGCGCCGCCCTTTCGCAGAATGCTGTCGCGATCGACTATTTCGACGATGGTCGCGATGTCATCGGGACTTTGCGAGAGCGGTGAGGCGGTTACGACCACGGTCTGCAGGGGAGATGCCGGCGAAGGCGGCCCCGCGGCGGCCGCGGGATTGCAGATATAGAATGAGCCGAGCGCCGTGGCGCCGGCGAAAAATTTACGTGACATGAGTATCTCGCTAGTTGCAATAACCTAAGACGAAGACGCGATGTCGCTGAAGCGACGCTCGCGAGCGAACGACGGGCGTTACTGCAGGCGTGGCGGCGCGCGGCCCTGCCAGCTATGAGATGCCGGCGCAGGAACGAAGCGCGAGATTTCGAAGAGGGGCAGCAGGAATACGAACGCGGCGACGGCGGTGATGCCAATCGCCGCGCTCGGAGGAATACCGCCGTCGATCAGCGTGAACTGGCACAGTGAGCAGATCGCACCGCCGCCGACCGGATTGGCGGAATCGTCGAAGGGAGCATTGACACTTTCGGTGGAGGCTTGATCCGCCGGATTCGATAGATGCGCAGCCGCGAAGCCTGGCAATGTACCGGCGTGCTGATGCATGCACGCCGCGATGCCCTGCGCGAGATAGCTCAGCAAGCAGAGCAGAATCGTCAGGTAGCGAACGTCGACTACCGGCGAAGACCGCTTCGAATCGCGCCGCGCAGCAGCAGCGTCCGTGCGCGACAATTCGTCACGCGGACGGAGATATGCGCTGCCCAGGCGATCCACTTCGCGCTTCCTCAGTGATGCAGGCGTGAGGACGGCAAATCCATACGTTGGCAATGAATATGGTTTGGCGTGACGACCCTGGATAAGGCGGCATATCGCCACGCCACGGACGGCGCAGATCGGCGACGACGATCAGTTCTAAACAAGGAATGCACGGAAGCCTCCCGATGCCATGGCACGTGATGCACAGCGCTGACAAGCAATGCGCCGTAGGTCGAAGCGACCTACGCCCTAAAGCGGAGCGATTGGATTCAACCGCAGGGTTATTACTGCGCTGACGCGAGGACGATCAGACGACAGGGGGCCCGCGACTACGGTGGGAAAAAGCGCGGTGCGCATTCTGCGCCGGCGTTGCGGCAGGCCACGACGGGCAGACGGGCTCGGGATGAAGAATAACCACGACCGGCATCGATGCCGGTGCGCCTGTGGCGAGCGACGCACAGAAATCGCAGTGATGAATCGATTCGGTCGGCGCCGCCGCGTCGTGCGGCGATACGTGCACATGCGCCCCTTGCGCCACCAGCCACGTGCACATAGCCAACGCCACCAGGCCGTTCAGGATGCTACGCATCCAGAACGGTGAAGGAAGCCATCGGTGTGCTCGGCGTGAGCTCATGCGGTAATCGGTACGGCGAGGGCAGCGCGCTCAAGATACTTCATCAGTTGGGAGCAAACAACAGCTGGAATTGCGCAAGTCGCCGCTACCTGTTGCGTTATTGCAAACGGCAGCCCCCTGTTCAGCAGTGCCCGCCACGCCGCCATCCTCCTTCGTGTCCTTGACTCGGGAGGACGTGTCACAGGGCAGTCCCGTCACTCGGCTGGCCTGCGATACATCGCGCAGCTTCCCCGCGGGATTCAGCTGTCCCAGCTTGGGCCCGAAGCAGGATCAGCCCATCGCCAGCGATGGCACAACGAGGATCGCCCGCTGAGCTCCCGGACAGGAGCCTCCTCTTGCGACAAAGCGGATGCCAACTGCGCACGTCTGCCATCTGTTATCTTCCGTCGCGTCGACAGCCTGGGCCGAGTGCATGAACGATTCCGTATCTGCAGCCACAGCGCGCCTGCCGCGGCAAATCCCATACATCATCGGCAATGAGGCATGTGAGCGCTTCAGCTTCTACGGCATGCGCAACATCCTGACGCCATTTCTCGTCAGCTCCTTGTTGTTGTATGCCCCGGAAGCCGAGCGGGCCGGGATCGCCAAAGATGTCTTCCACACGTTCGTCATCGGCGTCTATTTCTTTCCGCTGCTCGGCGGATGGCTGGCCGATCGCTTCTACGGCAAATATCGGACCGTACTCTGGATGTCCCTCATCTATTGTCTGGGGCATGCATTTCTCGCGAGCTTCGACGACAACCGCACCGGCTTCTATACCGGGCTGTTCCTGATCGCGCTCGGCTCCGGCGGCATCAAGCCGCTGGTCGTCTCCTTCGTCGGCGATCAGTTCGATCAAACGAACAAGCATCTCGCCAAGATCGTTTTCGACGCCTTCTACTGGACCATCAACTTCGGCTCGTTCTTCGCCTCCCTGCTGATGCCGATTTTCCTCCGCGAGTTCGGTGCCGGCGTCGCATTCGGCATTCCCGGTTTGCTGATGTTCATCGCCACCGCGATCTTCTGGGCCGGTCGTCACAAGTATGTCCATGAGCCACCGGCTGCCCAGGATCCGCACTCGTTCGTACGCGTCGTGCGGACCGCGCTGTTCGCATACGACACCGGCGATAGCCGCCGCGGTTTGTTCGTGGCAGCGATCGGTTTGCTGCTCGGCGCAATCGCATTCGCCTACATTGGAAAGCTCGGGTTCGTGTCCTCGGCCTGTCTTGCGCTGGTATTCGCAATTGGCTTTGGTGGGTGGGGTACGCGCATGCAGTTGGAACGAGCGAGGAAAGCGCACCCGGGCGAGGCCGTCGATGGCGTCGCCGCCGTGCTGCGCATTCTGATCGTTTTCGCGCTGGTCACTCCGTTCTGGTCGCTCTTCGATCAGAAGGCTTCGACCTGGATCCTGCAAGCGGATCACATGGCGCGCCCGGAGTGGTTCCATCCCGCGCAGATGCAAGCGCTCAATCCGATCCTCGTGCTGTTACTGATCCCGTTCAACAACATCGTGCTCTATCCGCTGCTGCGCCGCTTCGGCTACGAGCCGACCGCATTGCGCCGCATGGGATTCGGCATCGCATTCTCCGGGCTCGCCTGGATCGCCGCAGGTGCAATTCAGCTCGCGATCGACGGCGGCGGGCCGGTATCGATCACCTGGCAAGTGTTGCCTTACGCGCTGCTGACGTTCGGCGAAGTGCTGGTGTCCGCAACGGGCCTGGAGTTTGCCTATAGTCAGGCGCCCGCTTCGATGAAAGGCGTGATCATGGCGTTCTGGTATCTCGCCGTGACCGTCGGCAATCTATGGGTATTGCTCGTCAACACCGGCGTGCGCAACGAGGCCGTGATCTCTCACATTGCCTCGACAGGGCTCAGTGAGAACGCATTCCTGATGTTCTTCTTCGCGATCTTCGCTCTAGCCAGCGCGACCTGTTTCGCTTGGTATGCGCGACGCTATCCGATGCAAGATCACTATCGCAAGGCGTGAAGCTTTCGATGTAGGCGTTCTCGTTCGGCTTGCCCGGACGGATGAACGATAGCTGCACACACCGCTCGTACGCCCAGGCATCGAGCACTTGGCCTTCGAACTCCGGTCCATGATCGACCGTGATTGATCGCGGCAGACCTCGCAGGTCAGCGAGCCGCTCGAGCACCGCTTTGACTCGCGAACCGCTAATCGACGTATCCACTTCAATGGCGACGCACTCGCGTGTGCAGTCATCCACGATCGGCAGACACCGAAGCCGACGACCGGCCGCCAATCCGTCGCTCACGAAGTCCATCGACCGGCTCTGATCGGCGGCTACGGGCTTCGGCAACGGCTTGCGCCCGAACGGACCGA
>JBDHQY010000093.1:0-8133 GCA_039807315.1 Steroidobacter sp.
ATTCACGCCCGCCAGCGTTGCCGCCATCTCCGAGGCCGGCCGGCCCGGCAGCCGGAACGTCAGGATGCCGCCCCACAGTCCCGGCGCACCCGAGGTCAGCAGCTCGATTCCCGGCAACTGCTGCAGGCGCATGCGGGCATAGATGGCCAGCTCACGGATGCGTGCCTCGATCCGCGTTCGATTGACCCGGTCGTGGAATTCCAGAGCCGCCTCGCTGCCGCGCAGCGCCGGCCAGAGCTGCGGCAGCATGTTACCGAACTTGTGCAGGGCTGCCGGGATGGCGTTCTGCCCCACGGGGTAGGTCGGGGTCGCAAGCGGCGGCGAGGCATCGATGCTGCGCGGCTGCAGCGGCCAGAGCCGGTCCAGCATTTCGCGGCGTATGTACAGCATGCCGGTGCCGTGGCAGCCGGCGAGCCACTTGTGGAAACCGGCAGCGTAGAAGTCGCAGTCCAGGTCACGCACGAAAAAATTCAGCATGCCCAGTGCCTGCGCGCCATCGACCACGGAGACGATGTTGCGCTGTCGGGCCAGCTGGCACAGGTCGCGCACCGGCATGACGAAGCCATCCGCGTACTGCACATGGCTGAACGCCAGGACCTTGGTGCGTTCCGTGACGGCCTTGGTGAATGCTTCCAGCACCTGCGCCGTGCCGGTCAGCGGCGCCGGCAGCTCGATCTGCCTCACCACGACGCCGCGACGGCGCGCCTGGAACATCCACGGGCTGATCGCCGCCGGATGTTCCTGGGTAGTGGTGAGGATCTCATCGCCGCTGTTCAGGTCGAGACCGGCCGCCGCCATGCTCAATCCTTCACCGGTGCCGTGGGTGAAAACCACCTCGTCCGGATCGCAACCCACGAAGGTGGCGAAGCGAGTCGCCAGGCGCGTGCTCTCGGTACTCCAGCGATCTGTATTGGCGAAGCTGGCGAGCTCGATGCTCTGGATTTCGCGCGCGCGGTATTCGGAAGCCATGGCTCCCCGCAACGTTGCGCCGGCGCTGGCCACGTCGAGCCAGGCGATGCGGGCATCGGCGACCGGCTGCGTGCGAACCCATTGCCACAGCTCCTTGGAGGAAACCGGCAGATCCTGCGACTGTGCGGCGGCCGGTGCGAGCGCTGCGGTTCCCAGTGTCGTCAAAGCGGTTGCCAGGACTTCCCGGCGGGTGAGGTGCGGCGGCGCGAGTTCGTGCATCGGCATGTTTCGCAAGGCGGGTATTGAATGCGGTGGCGCCATTATTGCGCACTTTCCTGCTACCGTATCGCGTCTGGCCGTTCTCTTTCTTCCAGCTACGATGTCCAACGATTACTTGGAACGCATCCTCAAGGCGCGCGTCTACGACGTCGCCGTCGAGTCGCCGCTCGAACCTGCGCCGCGGCTCAGTCGCCGTCTCGGCAACACGGTGCTGTTCAAGCGCGAAGACATGCAGCCGGTGTTTTCGTTCAAGATCCGTGGCGCCTACAACAAGATCGCGCATCTCTCCGATACGGCCGCCGGGCGCGGCGTGATCTGCGCTTCTGCCGGAAACCACGCCCAGGGCGTGGCGCTGGCGGCGCGCAAGCGCGGCATCAAGGCCACTGTAGTCATGCCGCTCACCACGCCGCAGATCAAGGTGCAGGCGGTGATCGATTTCGGCGGCGAGGCGGTGCTGCATGGCGACGACTACGACCAGGCGTACGAACATGCGCTGAGCCTGGCCCGCGAGCGCCAGCTCACCTTCATTCATCCGTTTGACGATCCGGACGTCATTGCCGGCCAGGGCACCATCGGCGTGGAGATCCTGCGCCAGTTCCCGGGCGACGAGATCGATGCCATTTTCGTCGGAGTCGGCGGCGGCGGGCTGATCGGCGGCATTGCCGCCTACGTGAAGCACCTGTTTCCGCAGGTTCGCATCATCGGTGTGGAGCCGGAGGATGCCGATGCCATGTATCAGTCATTGCAAGCGCGCCGCCGCATCACGCTGGATCGGGTCGGAACGTTCGCGGACGGCGTGGCCGTGCGCCGCGTGGGCGAGGAGCCGTTCCGGCTGGCCCAGCAGTACGTGGACGAAGTGATCCTGGTGAGCAACGACGAGATCTGCGCCGCCATCCAGGACATCTTCGAAGACAATCGGGCCATCGTCGAGCCGGCCGGGGCGCTGTCCGTCGCCGGCATCAAGAAGTACGTGGCGCGCGAGAACTGTCGCGACCGTACCTTCGTCGGCATCAACTGCGGTGCCAACATGAACTTCGATCGGTTGCGCCACGTGGTCGAGCGCGCCGACATCGGCGGCTACCGCGAGGCTCTGATCGCAGTCGAGATCCCGGAACAGAAGGGCAGCTTCCTGCGCTTCTGCGAGACGCTGGGACGACGCAGCGTCACCGAGTTCAACTATCGCTACAACGAAAGCGGACCGGCGCGCATTTTCGTCGGCCTGGCACTGGCGGAAGGCCGCAAGGAGAAGGAAGCCGTCATTGCGACGCTGAAGAGCGCGGCCTATCCGGTGCTCGACATGAGCGAGAACGAAATGGCCAAGCTGCACGTGCGCTACATGGTCGGCGGCCACGCCCGCATTCCGCACGAGCGCCTGTTCCGTTTCGAGTTCCCGGAGCGGCCGGGTGCGCTGGGTAGATTCCTGGATGCCATTGGCACGCAATGGAACATCACCCTGTTCCACTATCGCAACCACGGTTCCGATTACGGCCGGGTGCTGGCCGGCGTGCAGATCCCGCCGGCCGAGAGCGTCGATTTCGATCTGCACGTGCGCGAGCTCAAGTACGTGTACAGCGAAGAGACCGACAATCCGGCATACCGCATGTTCCTCGGCGGCTGAGCGCGCGCCTCAGCTGCCGTCCCCCAGCTGTGCCAGCGCTGCGCGCGTCTGTTTCGTCAGCGGGGCATCCTCACCCTGCGATTTCACCAGCACCGGGTAGCTTTCGCGTAGCAGCGGCGCCGCTTCTTCGCTGCGGTGCTGAGCCAGCAATGCGTGTCCCAGCGTGCTCTTGGCGACCCAAACCGGTGCGCTGTCGGCCGGCAGGGCTTTCTCCGCCATCGCAATCGAGCGTCGCAGCGTCTGCTCGGCCTCCTTGCTGCGGCCCAGGCCCAGCTGTGCGCGGCCGAGCCCGGACAGCGCGGAAGCCACGTAGGGATGCTCGGGCGGCAGGGTCTTCGCATAGATGTCGAGCGCGGCGTGCAGATCCTGCTCGGCTTGCGCATAGTTGCCCAGATCGAGCCGCACATTCGACAGGCTGACCAGGTCATGGCCGACGAAGGCGTGCTCGGGGCCGCGTGCCACCTTGTCCGTCGCCAGCACATCGCTCAGCACCTGCTCGGCCTGTTGCAGGTCGCCGGAGCGGCGCAGGAAGCGTCCGTAGTTCGCCAGCGCATCCAGCGTGTGCGGATGCGACGGGCCGAGGATCTTGCGCAGCAGCTGCGTCGACTCGACGTACAGCGGCTGCGCTTCGGCCAGCTTGCCTTGCAGCTGCAGCGCCACGGCGATGTCATGCACGTGCATGGCGACGTGAGGATGATCCTGTCCCAGCACCTGGCGATCGATGTCGAGTGCCGCCCGGTACAGTGTTTCCGCCTTCTGGTATTCGCCGCGATACGAATGCAGGCCGGCCAGCTCGTTCATGGTCGAGGCGGCTTCCGTGGTGCGGTCCTTGCCGTTGCGCCGGTAGATCTGCAGGCTTTCGTTGTAGTAGCGCTGGGCGACATCGAGCGTGCCGCGCTGCTGCGCGAGCTTGGCATAGCTCAGCAACGTCGCGGCCGTCTGGGCCGCGGCCGGTCCGAACAGCTCCTGCTGCATGGCGAGCGCGGCGCTCAGGCGCTGCTCGCATTCGTCGAGCTTGCCCTGTTCGCACAGGGCATTGCCGAGCGCCACCAGGGCTGCGGCTACCTGCTCGTGCTTGGGGCCATAAATGCCGATCTTGGAATTGAGCGCGTCCTGCAGCAGCGAGACCGAGTCCGAATACAGCCCGAGACTGCTGTACACGCGCCCGATGGTGCCCAGCAGCGTGGCGCGTGTCTCCGGCTGGTCCTGCAGGCCGACACTGACGCGTCGGGCGCCGATGTCGAGCAGCTCGCGCGCTGTGACCTGGTTGCCGCGGCTCTTGGAAGGATCCGAAAGCTCGAACAGCTCCACCAGGAACGACGAGACTTGTTCGGCGCGAGCCCGTTCGGCGGCGACTACATCGCGTTCGTGCGCAATGCGCTTGGCCTGCATGAAGGTGACGATGGAGAAAGCGGCCAGCGTGACGATCCCCAGGGCGGATACGACCACCGGTACCGTGTGTCTGGCAAAGAATTTGCGGGTGCGATACGTCCAGGTGTCGCGCGTGGCCAGCACCGGCTGACCGACCAGGTGCCGCTGCAGGTCCGCCGACAATTGTTCGGCCGAGGTGTAGCGGCGGCTCGCGTCCTTGCGCATGGCCATCATGATGATGTTGTCCAGGTCGCCTTGCAGATCCTTGCGCAGGCGCGCGCGCGTGGTGGATCGGCAGGTCAGGATGTCGGCGAGGCGTTCGGGGGATTCCTGTGCGGTCCGTTCCACCATCGAGCTGGGCAGCGGCGGCTCCTGCTCGCAGATGATGCGCTCCATGTCGGTGAGCCGGCTGCCCACCAGATGGAACGGCTTGCGACCCGACAGCAGCTCGAACAGCAGCACCCCGAGCACGTATATGTCGCTGGCGGTGGTGATGACGTCGCCGCGCACCTGCTCGGGGCTGGCGTGCGCCGGCGTCATGACGCGATAGTCCATGTGCGTCACCGCCAGCGTGTGCACCGAGTGCCGGGCGTCGAGCAGCTTGGCGATGCCGAAATCCAGCAGCTTCACCTCGCCGGACTCGGTGATCAGGATGTTGTTCGGCTTCAGGTCGCGGTGAACGATCAGGTTCTGGTGCGCGTAATGCACGGCGGCGCATACGGCTCGGACCAGCTCGATGCGCGCTTCCAGCGGCAGGCGGCGTCGATCGCAATAGACATCGATGGGCTCGCCGTCGATGTATTCCATGACCAGATAGGGCGTGCCGTCCGGAGCGCGGCCGCCGTCCAGCAGCCGGGCGATGTTGGAGTGCTGCAATGTCGCGAGGATCTGGCGCTCGGTCCGCAGACGGCCCTGTACCTGCGGTGTGAATGCACCGGCGCGCACCAGTTTGATCGCGACGCGCTGCTGGTATTCCTCGTCGGCGCGTTCGGCCAGGTACACATCGCCCATGCCGCCCGAGCCGAGCTTGCGCAGAATGCGATAGGGCCCCAGCCGTTGCCCTTCCAGCGGCTGGATCGCCACGCCGGTCGCTGCCTCGTTCTCGATGTCCTCCCAGGACACGCCGGTCTCCTGCCCGTTCAAGGCGAGCAGTACGCGCGACAGCAGGGTTTCATCCGCGCCGCAGGCTTTGCGCACGAACTCGTCGCGCTCGCGCGGCCCCAGCCCCTGGGCCTGGAGCACGATGCTGTCGATGTCGGGTTCGCTGCTCATTTTCGGCAAGAACGAAAGCGCTCAAGCGTTGCAGGTGTCATTGGCTGGCGCGCATCATGCACCAGCACCGCTTCTGCGTGTAATATCAAAAGCGGCGACGATGCCACGAATAACGGCATCCGCCTTGGAAAGCATACGGACTAACCCGACACACAGGTGATTCATGGCAACCCGCAAGAAGGCGAGCAGAAAGACGGCAGGCAAGAAGAGAGCAGTGAAGAAGAAGAAGGCGACCAAGAAGAAAAAGAGCGGCGCTCGCGCCAAGGCCAGCGTGGTACGCCTGCCGCAGCGGGCCAAGAAAAAGGCCAAGAAGAAGGCAACCAAGAAAGCGGCGAAGAAAGCACGGCGCAAGAGCCGTACTTACAGCGTCAAGACCAGCATCCCGCGCCTGCCGGAGTAAGGCGGCGCGCTCGAGGGCGGCCTGGATCGCAGGCCGCCTTTCAGTCCTCTCTCCAGGACGTTCCACCACCCGCTCTCCCATGGCTCATCCCGTCCGCCGCGGCGTGCAGCTCGAAACCCTCGCGGTGCGCGGACTGAGTTTCCAGCTCTATCGTTGGCCCGGCAGCGAGCCGCCGTCCATTGTTCTTTTGCACGGCTGGGGCGACAGCGGCGCCACCTGGCAGTTCATGGTCGATCATTTGCCGCAGCGCCGCACGCTGCTGGCGTTCGACGCGCGCGGCTTCGGTCGGACCCAGTGGGTGCAGGACGGTTATTGGTTTCCCGATTATCTGGCGGATCTCGACGCCCTGCTCGAGCGGGTCTCGCCGGACACGCCGGTGGACTTGGTCGGTCACAGCATGGGCGGCAACGTCGCCATGTTGTATGCGGGCATCCGTCCGCAGCGGGTGCGCCGCCTTGTCAGTCTCGAGGGCTTCGGTTTGACGCGCACCACCGCCGACATGGCGCCGGCACGTTATCGGCAATGGCTGGACGAGTTGGTGCAGGGAATCGAGTTCCTGACGTACGACAGCTTTGCGCAGTTCGCGCAGGTACTGGGTCGTCGCCATCCGCGCATATCTGCGGATCGCCTGGATTTCATTTGCCGCTCGTGGGGGAAAAAGCGTGCCGATGGTCGTATCGAGCTGCGCGCCGATCCCAGGCACAAGCTCGTCAATCCCGTTCTGTATCAGCGCGAGCAGGCACAGGCGTGCTGGCGAGAGATCGTCGCACCGCTGCTGCTGGTGGCGGGGGATCGGTCCGAGTTCGCCCGGCTGGTGCCGGAAGAATTCAATGAGCAGCAGCTTGCAACCGGGTTCCGCAGTGCCCGCGTCGCAAGCATTGCCGGCGCGGGCCACATGTTGCAGCACGAGCAGCCGCAGGCGGTGGCGGAACTGGTCGAGTCGTTCCTTCGTTGATTGACTTGCCGACGACGGAAAATGCATTCGTGACGGAATTCTTGCGACTGACCTACCGCTGGGCGCGCCGCTGCGTGATCGCAGTAGTGGGCGGCACCGTGGTGCTGATCGGCATTGCCATGATCGTCCTTCCGGGCCCGGCCGTGGTCGTCATCCCGGCAGGACTGGCGATCCTCGGCCTGGAATTCGCCTGGGCCAAGCACTGGCTGAAGAAGGTACGCGCCACCGGCGACCAGATGTTCAGCGCCGCTTCCGGCTACTGGGCGCGCCGACGGCAGCGTGGCCGGGCCGGGCCGCCTTCGGGACCGGCATCGCAATAGCTGCCGCCCGCTGCTTCTTCAGCCATTCCCGTCGGGCTTTGAATGCGACGAGCGCGCGCCGGGTTCATGAGCGTGCCTTCCCGGAATGCGGGTGCTACAGCCAGTAGGAGAACAGGCTGCTGCCGAGCTCCTTCAACTTATCCGCGAACGAGCGCTGACGCCAGCTGCGCAGGTCGATCTCGCGCGCCGCTTTCAGATCGCGCTCGAAGGTCCGTTCGAGCCGCCGCGCGAAATCGCTGCCGATCACTACGGCGTTGACCTCGTTGTTGTGCAGGAAGCTGCGCATGTCGAGGTTTGCCGAGCCCACCATCGACAGTGCGCTGTCGATTACGGCGGTTTTCGCGTGCAGCAGCGCATTCGGCTGTTCGAAGATGCGCACACCGCCGGAGAGCAGCTCGTCGAACGTGCCGCGCGAGGCATACAGGATCAGCCCCGAGTCGGTGAAGCCAGGAACGATCAGACGCACATCGACGCCGCGCTTGACGGCATCGGTCAGTGCGCGGCGCAGCGGCTTGTTGGGCGCGAAATAAGCATTGGTCAGCCAGATCCGCCGCGTCGCATGTTGGATGGCCGAGAGATAGGTGGCATAGATCCGCGTTTCGCTCTTGTCGTCCGCATCGGTGGCGACGGCAGCCACCAACTCGCTGCCGCGCGGCTCGATACGAGGAAAATACTGCGGATCGTGACTGTCGAGCACACCGCCGGCCCGGGTCCAGCTGGCCAGGAACAGTGATTGGAACTGTGCGGCCACCGGTCCCTCGATCTCCACGTGCGTGTCGCGCCAGGCTTCGTCACGGCCGGCTTGCGGCCCGGGATTGGTGGTCGAAGCGCTGGCGTAAGCGCCGCTGATGTTGATGCCGCCGGTGAAGGCGACGCGGCCGTCGACGACGACGATCTTGCGGTGATCGCGATTGTTGATCTTCCACGGCAGGGGCGTGCGTACCGGATCGAGCGGACGAAAGACGCGAACCTCGACGCCGTTCGCGCGCAAATGGTCGAAGAAGGCGGT
>JBDHQY010000094.1:0-8124 GCA_039807315.1 Steroidobacter sp.
GCACTACTGGCGCGACGTGGGTACGGTCGATGCCTTCTACGAAGCCAACATGGAGCTGGTGCACGTCAATCCCGAGCTCAACATCTACGACGAGCAATGGCCGATCTGGACCTACCAGCGTCAGTATCCGCCGGCGAAATTCGTGCTCGATGACGTCGGCCGCGTCGGCATGGCGGTCAACTCGATGGTATCGGGCGGCTGCATCGTGTCGGGCGCGCGCGTCGATCAATCGCTGATGTTCTCCAACGTGCGCATCGAGGAGCGCAGCTACATCGAGCGCTCGGTGCTGTTTCCCGACGTGCGCATCGGGGCCGGTTGCACCATCAAGCGCGCCATCATCGACACTGCCGGGGTGGTGCCCGACGGTACACAGATCGGCGTCGATCCTGTCGAGGACGCGCGCCGCTTCTACCTGAGCGAGAAAGGCGTGGTGCTGGTGACGCGCGACATGCTGGCGCGTTTGCGCAAAGAAGCGCCGTAAGCGACCATTGGCAGTCTCGAAACATCCACGAGGGGAGAGCTGATGAAGCTCGTCGGAACGATGCGCACACTGGCGAGCGCCGCGCTGCTCGTTACGCTGCTGTTCGCGCTGGGCGCCTGCAGCACTCTCGCTCCCAAGCTCGAAATGCCGCGGTTGACGGTCATGAACGTCGCCATGACCTCGGGCGACATGTTCAACCAGAACTTTCTGGTGCACCTGAAAGTGCAGAACCCGAACGATCGCGAGCTGCCCATCAAGGGCATCGATTACAAGCTGTTCCTGCAGGGCGATTCGTTCGCCGAAGGCCTCAGCACCGCGCCGTTCGTGGTGCCGGTGCAGGGCGAAGAGGAATTCGACCTGACCGTGCGCACCAACTTCGTCAGCAGCCTGGGGCGCCTGCTGAGCCGCCTGAACGGCAAGAAATCGGTGGAGTACGTGATCGAGGGGCAGGTGCTGCTCAGCTCGGGCATGTTGCGCAAGATTCCGTTCCGCAACAGCGGCTCGGTGGATCTGACCACCAAATTGTAGCGGTGCTGGCTTGCCTCTGTCCGTGGGCAGAGGCAAAAGAGCGCGTCTACCGAGCCGCGATCGCTTCGTACATAGCCACGTACTGTGGGCCCTGCGTGTCCCAGGAGAAATCCCGGGCCATGCCGTTGCGCATCAGCTGCGACCAAGCGCCGCGATCCTTGAACAGGTCCAGCGCAGTGTGCAGTGCCCAGCGGGCGCCCTGCGCGTCGAAGTCGTTGAACATGATGCCCGTGCCCTGACGCGTGGCCGGGTCCCACATCTGCACCGAGTCGGCCAGGCCGCCGGTGCGGCGCACGATCGGCGGCGTGCCGTATTTCAGGCTGTACATCTGATTCAGGCCGCAGGGCTCGTACATGGACGGCATCAGGAACATGTCGGCTGCCGCTTCGATCAGGTGTGCCAGCTCATCGCTGTAGCCGCGATGGAACACCATCCGGTCGGCGAAGCGCTGCTGCAGGTCGGCGAAAAAGTCCTCATAACGCGCCTCGCCGCTGCCCAGCGCCACCAGGCAACAATCGCGATCGGTCAGGATCTCCGGCAGGGCGTCGAACAGCAGGTCGAAGCCCTTCTGCACGGTCAGGCGCGAGACGATGCCGATGAGCGGCGTGGCCGCCGACACCGGCAGATTCAGCCAGTCGAGCAGCAAGCGCTTGGTGGCGGCCTTGCCCGACAGATCCCGCTGGTCGTAGCGATGCTTGAGATAGCGGTCGGTCGCGGGATTCCATTCGCTGTAGTCGACGCCGTTCAGAATGCCGATGACGCCTTCACTGCGCGCGCGCAGCGCGCCATCGAGCCCGTGCCCTCCCAGCGGTGTGCAGATTTCCCTGGCGTAAGTCGGGCTCACGGTGCTGACGCGATCGGCATGACGAATGCCCTCACTCAGCCAGTTGATCGAGCCGCTGGCGGCGACCGTCGGTGACAGCAGCCCCGTGACATCGCCGCCGAGATCGTAGGCGGTGCCCGCATCGAAGATGCCTTGATAGCCGATGTTGTGGATCGAGAGCACGGTCCGCGTGCGCTCGAACAGGCGATCCCACGCATATACCGACTGCAGCAGCAGCGGCACCAGGGCGGTGTGCCAATCGTTGCAGTGTGCGATGTCGGGAGCGAAAGCCAGGCGCTGGCAGGATTCCAGCGCGGCGCGCTGCAGAACGAGGAAGCGCAGATGTTCGTCCGGCGCGTCCGTGTAGATCGTCGGCCGGTCGAAAGCCTCGGGGCAGTGGACCAGGAAGATCGCAACGGCCGAGTCCGGCAGCCGGGCTTCGAGCAGTGAGAACGAGTAGTGGTGCGCGCCCAGCTGCAGCGTTACGTCCTGCACACCAGGTACCTGCCGAGCGTCGAGTGCCGCGACGCCTATACTCGGATACAGCGGCATGAACACGCGCACGTCGTGGCCGTGCCGATGCAGATAGCGCGGCAGCGCGCCGGCAACATCGGCCAGCCCGCCGGTCTTGGCGAGCGGCGCCACCTCGGAGGCGATGAAGCAGATGCGCAAGGGTGCGGCGTCAGCGTTGCGGATCGTCGTCGGCGTTCTTCTCGTCGCTCGGCGGCGCGTCGGCGGGTTTCGTATCGTGCGGCGGCGAGAACGCCGCCAGCATCGATTCCTGCATCCGGGTCCACATCTCCAGGTTCTGGCGCGTGAGCTCCGACATGGCCGACAACGGCGCATTGTTCATCATGCGCGACAGCTGGGTCTGCACCACTTCCTGCTGGCGCATGAAGGTCTCGACGCTCTTGTCCAGGTAGGCGCTCAGGAAACCCTGCAGCGAATTGCCATAGAAACGGATCAGCGATTCCAGCAAGCTGGTGGACAGGATGGGCCGGCCGAACTGTTCCTGCTCGGCGATCACCTGCAGCAGGATCAGGCGCGTGATGTCCTCGTTGGTCTTGTCCTCGACCACCTTCACCCGCTGGCCCGAGACCACCATGTTGCGGATGTCTTCCAGCGTGATGTGCTTGCTCTGCGAGGCGTCGTACAGGCGGCGGTTGGCGTATTTCTTGATCAGGCGCGGTTCGGTCATGGCCATCGACGGGATCATTTGCTACCGGTTTCTGGGACAATGCGCGCCCGCCATGCACGCTCGCGAGCGTACTGCAGGCGCGGGCTACTGTAGCGACGCCGATTTGGCGCTGCAACAAGCGCTGTATCCGCTGTGCTGATGCGGCGCAGCGTACCTGACCGGCGGGCACGGCGAACGATGGGCAGCTGAAGAGCGGAGTCGATGCAGCAGGCGCAACCCAGAACGATCGAGGAACAGTGGCAGGTGTGGATCGAGCAGCAGCGCGCATTGCTCGATCGAACTGCGTCCGCGGAGCAACAGGCTCAGGCTGCCGCGTGCGGCATGGGCGGGGAGCTGCTGAACATCTGGCGCAGCGCCTGGACTGCCGTCGGGGTCGCGCAAAGCGGCGCGGCGCAGGGATTTTCGGACCTGTTAGCCAAGCTGCCGCCGATCGGGCTGGCGCGTGAGCAGGTCACGGTCTGGCAGGAGCTCGCTGCGATACAAGCCGAATGCCAGCGCTTGGGGCAGGAACTGCGCGAGGTGCTCGCGGACGTGCAGCGCAAGGCGCTGGATCTGCTCGATGAGCGAGTGCGCGAGCGCAATGAGCCCATTGCCAGCTATCGCGAGCTTTACGATCTCTGGATCGATTGCGCCGAACGGGTGTTCGCGAAGGTCGCGCACAGCGATGCATACAGCAAGCTCCAGGGAGAACTGGGCAACGCCACCATCCGCCTCAAGGCGCGACAACAGAAAGTGATCGAATACGCGCTCAAACAGTTCGATCTGCCCACCCGCTCGGAGCTCAATTCGGTTCATTTGCAGCTGCGTCAGCTGAAACAGAAATTGGCTGCTCTCGAACAGCGCGCGCAGTCGGCAACGGCGGATGCGGCAGCTGGGCCGGCAGCACCGGCTCGGCCGCGAAAATCAGCAAAGCCCGCAAAGACGGCTGCCAAGGCAACTCACGAGTCGGCGGCCAAGCAATCGCGGCGGAAGTCGTGATGAGCGAACCGCAGTTCGCGCGCGAGATCGAAGAATTCACGCAGCGGCTGACGCGCAGCTTCGGCGCGCTGGCGCAGATCGGCGATGTCGAGATCGGCACCGCGCCGAAGGACGCCGTCCATTCGGAAGACAAGCTGGTGCTCTACCGTTATCGCCAGCCCGAGGACGTGCCCGCGGAGAGTCGCGTGCGCATTCCGTTGCTGATCTGCTATGCGCTGGTGAACCGGCCCTGGATGCTGGACCTGCAGCCGGATCGATCCCTGATCCGTAGCCTGCTGCGGCGCGGAGTGGACGTCTACCTGATCGACTGGGGCTATCCCGACGGCGCGGATCGTTACCTGACGCTGGACGATTACGTGTCGGGCTATCTGGCGCGCTGCGTGGACTTCGTGCGCCAGTCCACCGGCCATGAGCGCATCAACCTGCTCGGCGTATGCCAGGGCGGCACCCTGAGCCTGTGCTATGCGGCGCTGCAGCCGCAGCGTCTGCAGAACCTGATCACCATGGTCACGCCGGTGGATTTCCGCACCCCGGAGAACCTGCTGACCAAGTGGACCGAGCACGTCGACCTGGACGCGCTGCTGGCGACCACCGGCAACCTGCCGGGCGATCTGCTCAATCTGCTGTTCCTGTCGCTGCAGCCGTTCCGGCTCAACAGCCAGAAATACGTGGGCCTGATGGACTTGGCCGGGGACCGGCAGGCGCTGGAGAACTTCCTGCGCATGGAGAAATGGATCTTCGACAGCCCCGATCAGCCCGGGGAGATGTTCCGGCAGTTCATGACCTGGCTGGTCAAGGAGAACCGGCTGGCGCGCGGCGAGCTGGAGCTGGGCGGGCGGCGGGTTAGTCTGAAGAGCATCGACCTGCCGCTGTTCAATATTTACGCCATGCAGGACCACCTGGTGCCGCCGTCGGCCAGCGTGCCGTTGCAGCGATTGGTCGGCTCGCATGATTACAGCGCCTATGCCTCGCCGGGCGGGCATATCGGTATCTATGTGAGCAGCTCGGCGCAGCGCGAGATACCGGAACGCATCGCGGCCTGGCTGCGCGCGCGCGACCGCTGAGGAGAGGTGACAGCCGACGGTCGATTCCAAAAAAACAGGGGCGCCGGGGAACCTATCGCATGGCTGTCGGCAGCCTCGACGAGGCTCTCTGCGAGAGCTGGCACACCGCCCGATCGGGTCTTGCCTGGCGCCGGAACCGGACCGGAAGACCGCTCCGATACCGCTCCACTACTGTTTTTGCTCAGGGGTGGCTAGTACATTGCACGCCCCTGCCTCGAGCGCAGCTCCACCGGGAACTCTCACAATGATCTACGACAACATTCTCGGCACCATTGGCCGCACGCCCATCGTGCGGATCAATCGCCTCGCGCCCGCCAACGTGGTCATGTACGTGAAGTGCGAGTTCTTCAATCCGATGGCCTCGGTCAAGGACCGGCTGGCCATCGCCGTCATCGAGGACGCCGAGCGGCGCGGTACGCTCAAACCCGGCCAGACGGTGATCGAGGCGACCTCGGGCAATACCGGCATCGCGCTGGCGATGGTCTGCGCCGCCAAGGGTTATCCGTTCGTGGCGGTGATGGCGGAAAGCTTCTCGATGGAGCGCCGCAAGATCATGCGCATGCTCGGCGCCCAGGTCATTCTCACGCCCGCCGCCGAGCGTGGCTCGGGCATGGTGCGCAAGGCCGAGGAGCTGGCGCACAAGCACGGCTGGTTCCTGGCCCGGCAGTTCGAGAACCCGGCCAATCCCGATTACCACCGCAACACCACCGGCCCGGAGATCCTGAGCGATTTCGCCGGCAAGCGCCTGGATTTCTGGGTGAGCGGCTGGGGCACCGGCGGCACGCTCACCGGCGCCGGCGAGATGCTCAAGAAGGCGCGCCCGGACACGAAAATCATCGTGGCCGAGCCGGCCAGCGCTTCGCTGCTGGGTGGTGCGGAGTTCAAGCCGCACAAGATCCAGGGCTGGACCCCGGATTTCGTGCCGACGGTGCTCAATCGCTCGGTGCCGGACCAGATCGTGACCGTGAGCGACGAGGAGGCGATCCAGGCCTCACGCAATCTGGCAGCGAAGGAAGGTATTTTCTGCGGCATTTCCTCGGGTGGCACCTTCGCCGCGGCCCTCAAGGTGGCGCAGCAGGCACCCGACGGCTCGGTGCTCCTCGCCATGCTGCCGGACACCGGCGAGCGGTACCTGACTACGCCGTTGTTTGAGGGAATTGCTGATGCCTCCGATGCCGAGCCCTGAGACACGGACCGCGGATTCGCGGTCGGGATTGAACTTACGATTCATTACAGCCTCTGACGGCAGGTTGCTTTAGTGTCCAACGAGATGTGCTCGACGCAGACAGGGTCCGGAGAATCGATTCCCGGGCCGGGGATTCGCGGAGCACGCTCATTCATCGCCGGATGGCCGGCAATACCGGCGCCGGCAAGCGTGATCGCGCCGGCATTTGCATAGTTCGAGCATCAGGCTAGGGGGATAATCGGAAGTTCACATGCCCGCGGTAATGTTGGCGGGGGCTTCCGGGTCGCTATCAAATGGTCGTGAATCTTCGCAGCATTGCGGTTGGCGCCGCGCTTCTCATCGTGCTCATTGGTATCGGTTGGTTTGCCGTTTCGGACGGGGAGGCCCCACGCCCCGCCGGATTGGCCGGGCCCGCCGGCTCCGGCCCAGGCGGACCGGTGAGCGTGCTGGTCGCCAGCGCCAAGCTGCAGCCGTTCGCCCAGGACATGGAAGCCATCGGCACGGCGCGGGCCAACGAGGCGCTGGACATCACGGCCAAGATCTCCAATCGCGTGGTCGCCATCCATTTCCGCGAGGGCCAGCAGGTCAAGGCCGGCGACGTGCTGGTGGAGCTCGACAGTCAGCAGGTGCGTGCCAGTCTCGCCGAAGCCGAAGCCGCGCTCGCCGACAGCCGCAGCCAGTTCAACCGCAGCCGCGAGCTGTATGCCACCAAAGCGCTTTCCGAGGCGCAGCTGGATCAGCTGCAGGCCACCTTGAAGATGAACGAGGCGCGGGTCGCGGGTGCGCGCGCGCAGCTCAACGATACGATCATCCGCGCGCCGTTCTCCGGTCGGGTCGGTCTGCGCAATGTCAGCGTCGGCAGCTTCGTCAGCCCGACCACCGTCATCACCACGCTCGACGACACCAGTGTCATCAAGCTCGATTTCTCGGTGCCGGAAGTCTTCCTCTCGACACTCTCGGAAGGGCTGCAGATCAACGCGCGCACCACCGCCTATGCGGATACGCTGTTCAACGGCAAGGTATCGAGCATCGACAGCCGTCTCGATCCGATCAGCCGCGCCGTAGTGGTGCGGGCGACCATCGACAATCGTGACGGGCGCCTCAAGCCCGGCATGCTCATGAGCGTGATGCTGATGCGCGCCGAAGCGCCGGCCCTGCTGATTCCCGAGCAGGCGCTGGTGCCGGAAGGCGAGCGCAAATTCGTGTTCGGCGTGCGCGACGAGAAGGCGGTGCGGCTCGAGGTCAAGACCGGCCGCCGCCGGCCCGGCTCGGTCGAGATCCTGGACGGCGTCAACGAAGGCGAGGTGGTGGTGGTCGAGGGCACGCAGAAGATTCGCGATGGCGTGCCGGTCAAGGCCATTACCGGTGAAAACGAGACTGGCGCCGCCAGTGCCGTAGCCGATTCGTCAGGTTCGCGGAGCCGCGCATGATCATTTCGGAGATCTCGGTTCGACGCCCGGTCTTTGCCATGGTGGTGAGCCTGCTGCTCACGATCATCGGTTTCATGGCCGCCCACCGGTTGTCGGTCCGCGAGTATCCGGACATCAGTGCACCCATCGTCAGCGTGGATACGCGCTACCGCGGCGCGACCGCCGCTGTCGTCGAATCCAAGATCACGCAGATCATCGAAAACCAGATCGCGGGTCTGGAAGGCGTGGAGAAGATCACTTCCTCCAGCGCCGAGGAACGCTCCCGCATCACCATCGAATTCAGCCTGAACCGCGACATCGAGTCGGCGGCCAACGACGTGCGCGACCGTGTCTCGCGCGTGCAGAACAACCTGCCGGACGAAGCCGATCCGCCCCAGATCAGCAAGGTGGACGCCAACTCCGATCCGGTGATGTTCATGGACATCTCCAGCGACAA
>JBDHQY010000095.1:0-8084 GCA_039807315.1 Steroidobacter sp.
GAAAATACTGGCCGGTGCGTGCTCGCGGCCTCGGCCGTCTCTATGCGTTCGGCTTCGACGCGTATCGGATCATTCCGCTGCTGAAAGCCGGTCGCTTCGGCAGTCAGCACACGGTTCCAGGCATGACCGGCGTGCTGTCCGTCGACGACAAGGGGCGCGTACGCCGCGAGCTCGACTGGGCGCGCGTTGCGGACGGCAAAGCGGTGCCGCTGGGAACCGCTGCGGCAGCGAGCGTGACACAACCGTAAGTAGAGGAACCGCCATGGACGGCCGATACCGCAAGGAAGCGGGCATCGCGGGTGAGATCGCGGCGCTGGCCTATCTGCGCGATCGAGGCCTGCAGCTCATCGAGCGGAACTATCGCTGCAGGGCCGGCGAAATCGATCTGGTGATGCTGGATGGCGCGACGCTCGCGCTGATCGAAGTCCGCTATCGCGCCGACGCCAGCTTCGGCGGCGCGGCAGCTTCCGTGATCTGGCGCAAACAGCGCAGGATCGTCAATGCCGCACGCCATCTGCTGCAATCGCGCGCCGAGTTGCGACGCCATCCGGCACGCTTCGATGTGATAGCCGTGTCGCCGGGCCGACCGGCACTGCAGATCGAATGGATACGACACGCCTTTGTGCTGTGAACCTGCGAATCGAAGCGGCGGCCCGCCGACCTGTCGCCGATTGCACCCGTGCGGCACGCCGCATCGGCGATAGCGGTATCGCGACGATAGCTGCCATGCCGGCCACCGCTTTACGGTAGCCTTGCCCGCATGTGGCGTAACCTTCGCATCGCCGTCCTGCTGCTGATACTGCTGTTCGTCGCGTTGAACACCTATTTCGACCGCCTGTACTCGACCGACTGGAACAATTCGCTGCGCGTCGCCGTGTTTCCCATCAACGGCGACGGCTCCGACCAAGCGCAGCGCTATCTGCAGGCGTTGCGGCCCGAGAACTTCCGGCCGCTGGAGGCATTCTTCGACGAGGAAGCGCAGCGCTACGGGCTCGCTCTGGAACGGCCGGTGCGCATCACGCTGGCGCGGCCGATTCGCGAACTGCCGCCGATGATCGGCTCCGGCGCCAGCTGGCCGCGTATCCTGTGGTGGAGCCTGCGCACGCGCTATTGGGCATGGCGAGTTCCCGAGAATCCGCCCGGGGCGAGCCCGGACATCCAGCTCTTCGTGCTGTATCACGATCCGCAACGCTCACCGTCCCTGCCGCATTCGGTCGGGCTGCAGAAAGGGTTGTTCGGCATCGTGCATGTCTTCGCAGCGCGCCACATGGAAGGCTCGAACGATACGGTGATCGCGCACGAGCTGCTGCACACGCTCGGTGCGACCGACAAATACAGCTTCACCAGCAATCTGCCGCTGCACCCGGCCGGCTATGCCGAACCCGATCGGGTGCCGCTGTATCCGCAGACGTTCGCGGAACTGATGGCCGGCCGGATCGCCGTGGCCGCCGATCGCGCCGAGATGCCGGAATCGTTGCACCAGGTGCTGATCGGACCGGTCACCGCCGCCGAAATCGGCTGGAAGAAACCATGAACGCCATTGCGGAACATGCCGCCGCGCCACCGCTGCTGACGTGCAGCGATCTGAGTATCGAGGTCGCCGGCCGCAAGCTGGTGGAGCGACTGAGCCTGTCGGCGCATCGCGGCACGATCACTTGTCTGCTCGGCTGCAACGGCGCCGGCAAGACGCTCACACTGCACACGCTGTGCGGGCTGCGCGAGCCGGCCGCAGGATCGGTTGCGATCGGGCAGCGTCCGCTCGACCAGTGGCCGCGCCGGCAACTGGCGCAGCGCCTGGGCCTGCTGCTGCAGAACACCGAAGATCCCTTCCCGTCCAGCGTGCTGGAAACGGCGTTGATCGGCCGGCATCCGCACATCGATTTCTGGCAGTGGGAAAGCGACGGCGATCGCGCGATCGCCCGTGCCGCGCTCGCCGCCGTGGGTCTGAGCGATTTCGAGTCGCGCGAGCTGTCGACGCTGTCCGGCGGCGAACGGCGGCGTCTGGCGATTGCCACCCTGCTGACCCAGGATCCGGACCTGCTGCTGCTGGACGAGCCGATCAATCATCTCGATCCGCACCACCAGATCGATTCGCTGCGCCTGTTCCGCGCCAAGGCCGATGCGGGTCGCGCCGTCATCATGAGCCTGCACGACGCCGGCCTCGCCGCCCGTTTCTCGGATCAGGCGCTGCTGTTGTTCGGCAACGGCGAATGGCTGTACGGCCCGACCGGCGAGGTGCTGACACAGCAGACGATCACGCGGCTGTACGGGGTGGCGGTGCGGGAAATCTCCTGGGAAGGCGGACGGACGTTCGTCGCGATCTGAGCCGTTCGCCGCTTCAGTCTTCAGCCCAGCGCCCCGCTACGCTCTTCCTCCAGCTCCGCGATCCGCTCCAGCACCGAGCTGAAGCGCCGGCCGAAGGCAGTGAGCCTGTACTCGACCCGCGGCGGCACTTCGGCGAACACCTCGCGCTCGATGATGCCGAAGCGCAGCAGCTTGCGCAGGCGTTCGTTGAGCACCTTGGCGGTGAGGCCCTCGACGCGGCGTTGCATCGCGCCCGGTCGCGTGACGCCCGATGCGACCAGCGACAGCACGGTCAGCGACCACTTGCAGCCGACGATGTCCTCCACCATCCGCGACACGCTCGCCGGCTTGCGCAGCCGGGTTCTTTCCGCCGGAATTTTTTTCTTCAACGCGGGCATCAAGATGAACCGCAAAGTAACTAATGGACCGTTCCGTACAGACTTCACGCGGCCGCGCCGCGCTCCTAGATTGCGCCTGTGTCGCGATCCTTCTTATCACAAGGGAGCCCCCTCATGAAGATAACTGCCTTGCTGCTGGCCGCGCTGCTCAGCGCAAACGTCGCCGCCGCGGACGTGCCCTATCCGGAAAACTATCGGCAGTGGCAGCACGTCAAGTCGATGCTGATCGAGCCCGGTCACGCGCTGCACGCCTCGTTCGGCGGCATTCATCACTTGTACGCCAACGCCAAGGCCATGCAGGGCTATCGCACCGGCAAGTTTCCCGACGGCTCCATCATCGTGTTCGATCTGCTGGCGGCGCAGTCGGCCGAGCACGCCGTCACCGAAGGCAGCCGCAAGGTGGTGGGCGTGATGCAGCGGGACATGAAGAAATATGCCGCGACCGGCGGCTGGGGCTTCGAAGGCTTTGCCGGCGACAGCAAGACCGAGCGCGTGGTGGGCGACAAGGCCGCCACTGCCTGCTTCGCCTGCCACCAGGCGCGGCAGCAGCACGACTGGGTCTTCAGCAGCTATCGGCCCTGAGCCTCCCCGGACGCCGCCGATCGGGCGCTGCTCAGCCGCGATGCCCGAGAAGCCGGGCGGGCAGGAACAGCAGCGCCTTGACGAAAGCGAGCAGAGCGTCGACACAGACACCGAGAATGCGAAACGGCAGCGACAGCAGCCACAGCAGCGGCCACAGCAACAGGATCAGCAGGGCGAGCGGCCAGGCGATCGCCAACAGCAGACACCAGGCAACGGCAAGCATCAGGAATTGCATGTGGCTCTCCGGCTCGCGAGAGACTCTCGCTCAAGGTAGCGGATTGGACGCAGCAGCCGTCGCAAAGGTTGCATCCCTGCCCAAACGGACACTCGGCCGGCAACGCTGGAGCTGACCCTTCCAGGAGCGCCTGCCCATCCCTGGCGGCACTCTTTGCTCGGCGCAGGGATCGCGCCCCTTCCCTGCACAGACACGCAGCTCAATCCAGCCGACGCAGCAGCGCGGCGGGCGACTGGGGCGGTGATTCCCCTTAACTCGCGCCGGCCTAGGTCAGCGCAGCCAGCACCGTCGAATGCAATCGGCCGTTGCTCGCCAGCACCGAGGTGGTCGCCAGCCCCAGCGGATTGCCGCCCAGGTCGGTGAATCTGCCGCCTGCCGCCTCGACGATCACCGCCAGCGCGGCCACGTCGAGGATGTTCACGTCCGACTCGATCACCACGTCGATCTTGCCGGCCGCCAGCAAATGATAGTGCAGGAAATCGCCATAGCCGCGAATGCGGTTGGCGCGCGCCACGAGCGCGCCGTAACGCGCCCACTGCGACCCGCTCGCGAGTGTCTTGAGATTGCCGGCCGAGATCGCCGCGTTCTCCACCGTATCGATGCCGCTGACCTTGAGCGGCCGGTCGTTCAACCAGGCGCCGACGCCGATCTGCGCATAGGCCAGCTCGCCGTACACCGGTGCGGAAGAAACGCCGACGATGAGCCGGCCGCGATGCATGAGGGCGATCTGCGTGGAGAAGAACGGATACTCGCGCACGAAAGCCTTGGTGCCGTCGATGGGATCGACCAGCCACAGGTAGTCGGCATCGAGCGCGTTCTGGCCGGTTTCCTCACCATAGAAACCATGCTCCGGAAAGCGCTCGCCGATGATGCCGCGAATGACTTTCTCGGTCTCGATGTCGGCCTGCGTCACCGGCGACTTGTCGGCCTTGATCTGGACCTCGAGATTGCGCTGGTAGTAGCGGCGGATGACTTCCGCCGCGGCGTTGGCGGCGTCCAGGGCAGTGGTCAGGAAAGCAGAATGCATGGCAGTGAACTTAAGCGAATGGCGCGCCTATCTTACCGGTTTATGGAACGTGCCGAGAGGTCGACCGCGAGCATCGCAGCCGCACCGTTACCAACCGTATCGAGATGCCCGTGCCGCTCAGCGACCGGTCATGCGCTCCATGTGCTCGGGATAGCGGGCCCCGTGCACGGTGATCTTCGACGCCGCGCTGTCGATATCACGCAGATCCTGCGAGGTGAGCTCGACGGCGAGCGCACCGAGATTCTCGGTCAGTCGCTCGAGCCGGCGCGTGCCCGGGATCGGAACGATCCAAGGCTTCTGCGCAAGCAGCCATGCCAGGGCGATCTGCGCCGGCGTCGCCTGCTTGCGCGCCGCAACCGCCGCGAGCAGATCGATCAATGCCTGATTCGCCTTGCGGGCCTCGGGAGTGAAACGCGGGACCTGGCTGCGCAAGTCGGAGCCGTCGAACCTGGTGTTCTGGTCGATCTTGCCCGTGAGAAAGCCTCTGCCGAGCGGGCTGAACGGCACCAGGCCGATGCCGAGCTCCGCCAGCGTCGGCAATATTTCCGTTTCGGGGCTTCGCCACCACAGCGAATATTCGCTCTGCACCACGGCGACGCGCTGCACGGCGTGCGCGCGACGGATGGTCTGCGCACCCGCTTCGGAAAGTCCGAAATGCTTCACCTTGCCTTCGCGGATCAGCTGCTGAAGCGTACCGGCCACCTCCTCGATGGGGACATCCGGATCGACGCGGTGCTGGTAGAACAGATCGATGGCCTCGAGCTTGAGTCGCCTGAGCGAAGCCTCCGCGACCTGCCTGATGTGCTCGGGACGGCTGTTCAGGCCCGCCGCGCGCTGCTCGCCCTCGATGCGGAACCCGAACTTGGTGGCGATCGTCACCTGCCCTTGGAACGGCGCCAGCGCTTCGCCGACGAGCTCTTCGTTGGCGAACGGGCCATACACTTCGGCGGTGTCGAAGAAGGTCACGCCGCGCTCCACCGCCGTGCGGATCAGCCGGATGCTTTCCTGCTTGTCCGCAGCCGGGCCGTAACCTGAACTCATGCCCATGCAGCCAAGCCCGAGGGCCGACACTTCGAGCCCGCTGTTGCCGAGTTTGCGCTTCTGCATCAACCCTCCTGGCGCTTTCAGGATTGAACGATGACCGATCCGGCGCGGCGCGGACGTTCGCCCGCCCGTCGCGTTGCGAGGCCTGGGATATTGCTCGCCCGCGAGCGTTCCATCCAGTCGGCGCCGTTCCCTCACATCTGCCGCATGACGCTGCGGATGGCTGCAACCCCAGACGCCAGCATGATCCGATGCCGCTCTCGGCTTGACACCCGCGGGCCGCTTCCCTACCGTGCCGCCTCCGTCAGGTGAGCGCATTTCCGGGTGGAAAATGCGCGAACGTGAAGCCGGTACCCTCGCCCGCCCGCAAGGCAGGCGCACAACCCGGCGCTGCCCCCGCAACGGTATTCGAGTCAAGTCGACGTCCGGGACTGCAAACACAGTCCGGCCACTGCAGCTTCCGATCTCGCGATCGGACGTGGGAAGGCGATGTCGATGAGCCCGGTCGCAAGTACCGGCGCCCACTCGAGAGCCCGGAGACCGGCCTGGTGGAAAGATCGCCCTTCCAGCGGCGATCAGGTACAGCATCGCGGTGGGCGATGAGCGTACGCGCTTGTTGCCGCGCCGCTCCCTTCCTCTCGCGTCCGCTGCTCGACATCAACTGTTTGCCATGCGGGCGTGCATGGGGAGTGGATCATCATGAGTTCTCGTTTCAAGCCAGGCGCGGCGGCCGTTGCCGTGGCCGCGTGTTTCACCTCGATCACCGGATTCGCCGCCGACACCGCAACGGTGGATGAAGTCGTCGTCACCGCGGCGCGGCTTGCGCAACCCCTCAGCGACGTCATCGGCTCGGCCACCGTCATCACCCGCGCCGAAATCCAGCGCCGGCAGGTGCAGTCGGTACAGGATCTGCTGCGTGGAGAGGCAGGAATCAGCGTTGCGAACAACGGCGGACTCGGCAAGCTCAGCTCCATGTTCATACGCGGCGCCGAAGCCGACCAGGTGCTGGTGCTCGTCGATGGCGTGCGTGTCGGCTCGGTCACAGCCGGCACCACGCGCATCGAGTTCCTGCCGATCGATCAGATCGAGCGCATCGAGATCGTGCGCGGGCCGCGCTCCAGCCTGTACGGCGCCGATGCCATCGGCGGCGTCGTCCAGATCTTCACCGCCAAGGGCCAGGGCCCCTCGGTCTCGATCGGCGGCGGCTCGCACGACACCTACAACGCCACCGCAAGCTTCGGGCTGGACAACGGCGACGCCTGGTTCAGCGTGAGCGGCAACCGCATCCAAAGCGACGGCTTCAACTCCTGCCGCAACTCGCGCGTCGGCGCTTTTTTCAGTGGCGGCTGCTTCACGGATGAGCCGGATGCCGATGGCTATCGCAACACCTCCGGCTCGCTGCGCACCGGTTATCGCTGGGGCGAGAGAGCCGACATCGAAGCGAGCGCTCTGTACGCTTCCGGCCACAGCGAGTACGACGGCAGCTATACCAACGAGACCGATTTCGTCGAAAGCGTGTTCTCGGTCAAAGGACGCTTCGCGCCCAGCGCGAACTGGAATCTGACGGCGCAGGCCGGCGTCAGCCACGACGACGCGGACGACTCCAAGGACGGCGGCGCTGTCCTCGGCACCATCAACACCGAGCGGCGCAGCGCCAGCCTGCAGTCCGACTGGTCGTTGAGCCGTGACCAGGTGGTCTCGCTCGGCGCGGACTATCTCGAAGACCGCCTCGAGAGCACCACGGGGTACGACCAGAGCTCGCGCGACAACACCGGCGTCTTCGGCCAGTACAAGGGCCGCTTCGGCGCCCACGAGATCCTCGCCTCGGTACGCAACGACGACAACGAACAGTTCGGCAACCACACCACCGGCAACCTGGGCTGGAAATGGTTCTTCGCCGACGGTCTGGCCCTGTCCGCCGCCTGGGGCAGCGCCTTCCTGGCACCGAGCTTCAACGATCTGTACTACCCCGGTTACAGCAACCCCGACCTCAGGCCGGAAGAATCGGACAGCTACGAACTCGGCCTGTCTGGCACCGCCACGCCGATCACGTGGTCGCTGTCCGCGTTCCAGACGCAAATCGATGACCTCATCATCTTTGCCCCCGTTCCCGGCACACCCTCCAGGTCGCTACCGCAGAACATCAGCGAAGCACGTATTCGCGGCGTCGAAGCCGAGGCACGGACGCATTGGAACAACTGGTCGTTCGCGGCGAATTACACCTATCTCGATCCACGCAACCGCGGCGCCGGCGCCAACTACGACAACTACCTGCCGCGTCGTGCGCGTCAGTCGGGACGGCTGGACGTGAGTTACGCCACCGGCTCATTCAGCGTCGGCACTGTCGTCAACGTGCAGGGGTCGCGCTACGACGACATCGGCAACAGCGCCAGGCTGAGCGGTTACGCGCTGGTGGATCTCATCGGCGAGTTGCGCTTCGCCGGCGGCTGGTCGGTGCAGGGCAAGATCGCCAACGCCTTCGATCGCGACTACG
>JBDHQY010000096.1:0-8022 GCA_039807315.1 Steroidobacter sp.
TCGCGACGGCAATCGCGCCGTGCTGCTGGCGAAGGAGTTCGCGCCGCTGGGCGATGTCGCCGGCTGCAGCTTCGAGGCGATCAGCACCGGCAGGACTTTCGACCTGGTTCTCAACGCCACCTCGGCCAGCCTGCAGGACTCGCTGCCGCCGATCCCCCCCTCGGTGATCGGACCGACCACGCTGTGCTACGACATGGCCTACGGCAAGGGCGACACGGTCTTCACGCGCTGGGCCAGCAATGCCGGTGCCGGCCGTGCCGAGACCGGCTGGGGCATGCTGGTGGAACAGGCAGCGGAGTCGTTCCTGCTATGGCGCGGCGTGAAGCCGGACACGAAGCCGGTGCTGGCGGCCGTCAAGAACGCCTGAACGCAACTGCGCTTGTCGCGCACGGCCTGCCCTGCGATCGAAGACGGAAATTCATCCGTCCGACTCCCGCCTTCGCAGCAGTGAGGAGTGAATTCGCGGAAGATTAAAACGAGTAGGTCAGTCTTTCCCCAAATACTCGTCCTTGAGCCGTACATAGTGCGCCGCCGAATACCTCAGGAAATCGATCTCTGCTTGCTGCAGATCCCGGACACGCCGTGCGGGACTGCCGACATACAGACCACGCGTCGCAAGCCGCTTGCCCGGGGCAACGATGCTGCCGGCGCCGATCATCACCAGGTCCTCGATCTCCGCCGCATCCAGAACGATGGCTCCCATGCCGATCAGGCAGGCATTGCCGATGGTGCAGGCGTGCAGCACGGCGCGATGCCCCACCGTCACATCCGCGCCGACGATCAATGCCCGACCGCCGGGCGCATACGGCCCATCGTGGGTTACGTGCAACACCGAACCGTCCTGAATGCTGGTGCGCGCTCCGATGGTAATGCTGTGTACGTCGCCGCGAACCACCGCGGTGGGCCAGATCGACGAATCTTCGCCGATCGTCACCTTACCGATGACGACGGCCGACGGATCGACGTACACGCGCGCGCCGAGCGTCGGCGAGGCATTGCGATAGGCTGAGATCGGCATAGGGGGAATGACTGACCATGTGATGGAGCGGTGGAGAGTCCGGGTGCGAGCCGCCCCTTGTCAATCCGCTCCGGCGGCCCCACGGTAACGATGCGGGCTAGAATCCGCCCCTTACGATCCATTGCGAAGCCTTGCCATGACCAATCCCTTGCTCGAATCCCACGACCTGCCGCCCTTCAGCGCCATCCGGCCGGAACATGTCGAGCCGGCCATCCGGCAACTGCTGGACCAGAACCGGGCGCAGCTGGCGACCCTGCTCGACTCGAACGCGAGCACCTGGGAACAGCTGGTGGTGCCGCTCGAGGAAATGCAGCATCGGCTGGCACGCACCTGGTCACCGGTCGGACACATGAACGGCGTGGTCAACAACGACGAATTGCGTGCGGCGTACAACGCCTGTCTGCCATTGCTGACCGCGTGGCACACCGATCTGGCGCAGAACGAACGGCTGTACCGCGCCTATGAAACCATCCTGCAGCGTCAAGGCAAGCAGCTGACCGCGGGCCAGCGCAAGCTGCTCGACAACGCGCTGCGGGATTTCCGTCTGGCGGGCGTCGCGCTGCCGGAGGAGCGCAAGCAGCAGTTCAAGTCGCTGATGGAAAAGCTCGCGACGCTGCAATCCAGGTTCGACGAGAGCGTGCTCGACGCCACCAACGCCTGGTCGCGCCTGGTCACGGACGAACAGCAGCTCAAAGGTCTGCCGGAACTGATCATCGGCCGGGCTCGCGCCGCGGCGCAGGCAGTCGAGAAAAGCGGCTGGCTGTTCTCGCTCGACGCGCCGAATTATCAGGCCGTGATGATGCATGCCGAAGACGAGTCGCTGCGTCGCGAGTTCTATCATGGGTGGGTGACACGCGCTTCCGACCAAGGACCGTCACCGGAGCGCTGGGACAACACCGCACTGATGTCGCAGATTCTCGCGACCCGGCATGAGCTCGCTTCGCTGGTGGGATTTCCGAGCTATGCCGACTACTCGCTGGCAAGCAAGATGGCGACCTCCGTCGCCGAGGTTGGCGATTTCCTGGAGCAACTCGCGACCAGGAGCAGACCCGTGGCGCAGCGCGAGTACGACGAGCTGACGCAATTCGCCGGCCGGCCGCTCAACGCCTGGGACGTGGGTTATTACGGCGAGCAGCTCAAGCGTCAGCGCTTTTCGCTTTCGGAAGAAGCGTTGCGCCCCTACTTCCCGCTGCCACGGGTGCTGCAAGGATTGTTCACGGTCGCCGAGAAGCTCTATGACGTGCGCATCGTCGAGCGGCAGGGTGTGGATGTCTACCATCCGGACGCGCGCTTCTACGACATCCTCAATCGTGACGGTTCGCGTCGCGGCAGTTTCTTCGTGGACCTGTACGCCCGCCAGAAGAAGCGCGGCGGTGCCTGGATGGACGAATGCGTCGGGCGCAAGCACCTGGGTCAGTCGACCACGCTACCGGTCGCGTACCTGGTGTGCAACTTCATGCCGCCGGTCGGTTCGCAGCCGGCATTGCTGACGCACTCCGAGGTGGTCACGCTGTTCCATGAGTTCGGGCACGGGCTGCACCACATGCTGACCCGCGTCGACTATCCCAGCATCGCCGGCATCAACGGGGTGGAATGGGACGCCGTGGAGCTGCCCAGCCAGTTCATGGAGAACTTCGCCTGGCGCCCGGAAGTGCTGCCGCTGATCTCCGCTCACGTCGAGACCGGCGAGCCGCTGCCGCAGGCGGAACTGGAGCGGCTGCTCGGCTCACGCACCTACCAGGCCGGCATGCAGACGGTTCGGCAGCTCGAATTCGCGCTGTTCGACCTGCGGATCCACAGCGATCCTTCGCCACAGGACGGTGCCCGCGTCATGCAGATCCTCGACGAGGTGCGCACGCGTGTGGCCGTGGTGAAACCGCCGGCGTTCAATCGCTTCGCGCACGGCTTCCAGCACATTTTTTCGGGCGGCTACGCCGCCGGTTACTACAGCTACAAGTGGGCGGAAGTCCTGGCCGCGGACGCCTTCAGCGCCTTCGAGGAAGAAGGCATCTTCAACAGCGATGTGTCGCAGCGTTTTCTTTCGGCCATCCTCGAGAAAGGCGGCAGCCGCGATGCGATGGATGCCTTCGTGGAATTCCGCGGCCGCAAGCCGCGTATCGAACCGCTGCTCAAGCAACTCGGGTTGGCAGCGTAATTCTGCGAGCGACCCGGAACCGGCCCGCCACGGTCATCGCGCCGGTTCCGTTCATGCGTCGACGCACTTGCGAACGGTGTCCCAGGTGCGGGTGGTAACGTTCTTGCCGAAAGTCTTCTCGATCAAGGTCATGAATACTGGGCCGCGCGGACTCGGAACGTAGGCCGTGAAAATCTCGCGGCCACGCATGGTGAGAATGCGCGCGCCATCAAGTTCGATCGGCAACGACAACTCGACCTTGGGCGGTTCACGCAGAAACGTGACGACTCGTTTCGCGTTCGCAGGTAACCGGTACGTGGCGTAAGGATCCGCTTCGAGCAGCTCCCCGAGGTGATCCTGCGGACGCACGATCGTATAGAACGTGTGCCCGAGCTGCGCCTGCATTGCCCTCTCAGCCTTGCGTTCCAGCACCGCTTCCGACGCAGCTCGTGCATTGAACACGGCATTGCCGCTCGCAAGCACCGTCTTGACGTCGCTGAGGCCGGCGCTTTCCAGGCACTGCTTCAGCGCGGGCATTTTCAGATTCATCGGGCTTACGCCACGAAGCAGGGCGACATAGCGGGGCATGGCAGTAGCGTCCGTTCGTTCAGGCTGTACCCAGGTGCCTTGGGCTAGAACCAATAGTCGGCAACACACCGCCCATCGCGCGGCAGATCCTCGAACGTATCCAGTCCGTCGAAGTGATCGATGGGCACGGTTGCCACCGCTTCGGGCTCGGCGAGGCGCAGGTTGACGGCAATGCGACGCCGACCCTGCTCATCGAGCTGCTTGCCGCGCCAGAACACCATGCAGCCGCATGTTGGACAAAAATGAAACTCCAGCGCCCGACCCCGCGCAAATGATCGAGTCTTGCCCAGCACCTGAATGCCTTCGTTCTCATAGTCGTAGGCCCAAAGCACGCCGTACCGCCGGCACGCGGTGCAATTACATGCCGTTGCACCATCAGGCTGACCGGCGAACCTCCACTGCACAGCCCCACAGAGACAAGATCCTGCAATCATGCTTCATCTCCCCTCGAGTGGCTGCGGCGATTCCCAGCCGGACCGCCACGGGAGCGGCGTGCTGCCGTGGCAACTATCACACTCACCCCAGATCGAACAACAACACTTCTCCGGAAGGCGCGCCGCTGATCTCGAGCTTCGACTCGTCCGTGATCGCCACGCCGTCGCCGGCCTGCAGCGTGTTGCCGTTGACCGTGACGGAGCCGGTCGCCACATGAATCCAAGCATGTCGGCCCGCGGCCAGCGTGTGCTCGACACGCTGCTGCGCCGACTCCAGTACCGTCACATACATCTTCACATCCTGATTGATGCGAATGATGTTTTCGCGCTCCTCGTTCGCGCCGACCAGCACCAGCTTGCCGACCTTGGCTTCACGCGGAAAATTCAGCTGCTGGTAGCCAGGCTCGATGCCGGTGCGGTCCGGGACGATCCAGATCTGCAGGAAATGCACGGGCTCGGTCCGCGAGTGGTTGAACTCGCTGTGGCGAATGCCGGTGCCGGCGCTCATCTTCTGCACATCGCCGGGACGGATCACCGAGCCGGTGCCCAGGCTGTCAGCATGTTCCAGCGCACCATCGAGCACGTACGTGACGATTTCCATGTCGCGATGCGGATGGGTGCCGAAGCCGCCACCCGGCGCCACGGTATCATCGTTGATCACGCGCAGTGCGCGGAATCCCATGTGCCGCGCATCGTAGTAATCGGAGAAGCTGAAGGTGTGATGACTGTCGAGCCAGCTGATGCGGCTGGCACCGCGGTCCTCGGCTTTGCGAACGGTCAACATGGCATGCCCCCTATGAATCGAGACAGTTGGCTGATGGGGGGGATGCTACGCCACCCGCCATGGACGATCTGCGGGGCTGGCAGAATAGAATTCATTCGCACGGGACAGAAGCAAGCCCGGCGCGTGCAGCGTCCCGGTCACACGGGAAATCGCAGTGGCGCGGCACTCCGCAACAGCAATAAAAAGGGCGCGCAACCATCGGCGACGCGCCCTTCTTGCCGACCGATACCGATCAGCGCGTGATCAGGATCTTCTTCACCCAGCCGCCGCCGTTGGCGGACTCGACCTTGAGGAAGCCGTCCCTCTCCTCGCCCATGAAGATCATTTCCTCGCCCTTGGCCAGGGTGGCGACGGACTTGGAGGACTCATTGGGCTGCGAGTAGACCTTGAGATTGCCGAGCTTGGGCAGCACGACATCGCCTTCGTTGAACACGGTGCCGCCCTTGGTCTGCTTGCCGGCCTCTTCCGCCAGCGTACCGATGTCGCGATGCAGGCTGGGCTGGCCGCGCACCGCGCGCACGATGTTGTTGTAGTTGTCCAGGAGACTGGACGCGAGCATCTTGCCTTCGTTGGTGTTGCCATAGCCGCCGAGCGCGCCTCCGGCGCTGCCACCGAACAAGGCGGCGCCAAGCCGCAGATCGGCCTTCCTGGCGCTGCCTTCGGCAGCCGCGACCTGCACGCCCGAGCGCGCATCCGAGACCAGCATGCTGGTCTGCGCTTCCTTGAACTTCACGCCGCCGGCGACCGCGCCGAGCACTCGGCCCTTGGAGCCACCGATCAAGCCACCCAGCGCACCGCCGATACCGCCGGCGTTATCTTCCGAAAACACCACCGCGGGCGTGAGCACGAAGTCCGCACTCACCATCTGGCCGCCGCCCATGTTCGAGCCCTGGCGCAGCTCGCCGGAATCGGCCAAGGCGCGCTCCTGCATCATGTTCTGCATGCCGATGCCGCGCTCCACCACGATGAAGCAGTTCGACTGCTGGATCATCATGCGGATCAGGCCGGTCGGCGACTGCAGCCCGTAACGCGACAGCGACTGCGAGATGTAGTCCTGCGGCTCGACTACCGCCATGGCGCCCATCGGCTTGTCGCAGTGTTCCTGCCCCGCATCGCCCTGCGAGCCGCCCGGGCCGGCCGAACCCTGGACCTCGGAGCCGCCCGCTCCTTTCTTCACGGCAAGCGGACTGTCGGCCGGCGCGGGCAGGCAAAGCAGCGACAACGAGGCGAGGACGCCGGCATGCAATGCGGCGGTGATGGGTTTCATGAGTTTCGGTCTCCCTAACAGGACCTGGATTGTTTTGCGGGCGATCTGAGCACGCGCCCCATGGAGGGTCAAGCGTGTACCGGCGGCCAGTCTAGTGGCCGATGACGCGGGCGATAGTGGCCGGAAGCGCTGATTTGCTTCGTTGCGGCAGGTCACGCAATAGTGATCCTCGAGACGTTGAGCTGCCGCCTTGGCAAAACGCCGGCGGCGCGATGTCCCCGGTTCCGACTCCAGTATCCCGAGGTGCCATGAAATACCGGTTCGATCCGCTCGCCCTGGTCGCAGTGCTGGCTCTGCTCGGCGCCTGCAGCTCTGCGGATTCGCCCGAAGCCCAGGTGCGCAAAATGGTCGCGGCCATGGAAACGGCGGCGGAAGCCCGCGACGTCGGCGGTCTGATGCAACTGATCGCCGAGGATTTCCGCGATGCCTACGGTCGGGATGCGCCGCAGCTCGCCCGCCAGGTACGGGGCTATTTCATCGCCAACCAGTCCATCCACCTGCTGACGCGCATCGATGGATTGGAATTCCCGAGCGCCGACGAGGCGCGGCTGCGGATGACCGTGGCCATGGTCGGCCGCGAGGCGGAAGCGTCTGCGGCGTGGAATCTGGCCGCGGATGTTCACGATTTCGACCTGACACTGCGCCGACAGGAGGGGCGCTGGAAGGTCGCCTATGCGCAGTGGGGCGGCGATTGAACCGCAGCTGCGCTGCTGCATCGAATGCCGGACCTCGGAGCCGTCGTCGGTGAGTCTCCAGTCTTCCAACCGAGTCGGAATGCGCCAGACACTGCCTTTCAGCGCCCTGATTTGGTGCGAAATTGCCCCAACTTGGTGCGAACGAGTCGATTGGGCCTCGCGCACGCCGCTTGCCCTTTTGCAGCGCATTGACGCAAGAAGCGGCCCGCGTAATATGCCTCCCCATCCTTGGGGTTGTATTCAACGCGCGAACTGTGCTGTGCCGCCCTGCGCACGCCGGCGCAATGCTCTGCTGCGCGAATCAGCCTAGATGAATCAATAGTTTGGGATGCCTGCCCCGGTCCTTGGAGTCCGCGGCACGCTCTCCGAGTGGGGCCCCCGGCCGCAGTCCAGGTCGCCATCTGCATCCAGTCCCGGATGCGGTTTGCGCGGCCACGCCGGCCGACGGCCAGCGGTCGCCCGCCCCACCTGCGAATTTTTCGTTCGATGATTTAGGCGGTATTCCATGAGCAAGAGCAGCAACGAGGGACGCACCCCGCGTCGTACCATCCGGCCTGGCAAGCAGGGTCTGTATGACCCCACCTTCGAACATGACGCCTGCGGCGTCGGGTTCGTCGTAGACATCAAGGGCCGCAAATCCCACCGCATCCTGCAGCAGGGTCTGCAGGTCCTGACCAACCTCGATCACCGCGGCGCCTGTGGCGCCGAAATCGATACCGGCGACGGCGCCGGCGTGCTGCTGCAGATGCCCCACCGCTTCCTGGTGGAAGCCGCCAGGAAGGCGCGCATCGAACTGCCCGAGCCCGGCAAATACGGCTGCGGCATCGTCTTCCTGCCCCGCAATCCGACCTTGCGCCGTCGCATCGAAGAGCGCTTCGAGCAGATCGTGCAGTCCGAAGGCCAGAGCGTGCTCGGCTGGCGCACCGTGCCGTGCAACAACTCCATGCTGGGCGACACCGCCAAGTCCTGCGAGCCCTTCATGCGCATGGTGTTCGTGGCGCGCAATCCGGCGATCTCGGACGAGCTGGCGTTCGAGCGCAAGCTGTACATGATCCGCAAACGTGCCTACAGCGAGATCCGCACCTCGACGATGGAAGGCGCC
>JBDHQY010000097.1:0-7957 GCA_039807315.1 Steroidobacter sp.
GATCTTGGGGTTCTCGGCGCTGTCCGAGCCGTGCGCCACGTTCTCTTCGATGCCCGAAGCCAGGTCGGCGCGGATGGTGCCCTTGTCGGCCTTCTTCGGATCGGTGGCGCCCATCAGTTCGCGGTTCTTGGCCACCGCGTTCTCGCCTTCCAGCACCTGCACCATGACCGGGCCGGAGGTCATGAACTTCACCAGATCCTTGAAGAACGGGCGTTCGCGGTGCACGGCATAGAAACCTTCGGCCTGCGCCTGGCTCAGGTGCAGCATGCGAGCCGCAACGATCTTCAGGCCCGCCTGCTCGAAGCGGCGATAGACCTCGCCGATCACGTTCTTCTGCACGCCGTCGGGCTTCACGATGGAAAGGGTACGTTCGAGGGCCATGGAATCGTCGACCTCAAAGATCAGGTGAAAAACAATGAGTTAGCCCCGTCCCGCCGAAGCGTGGTCGGATCTGAGGAAACGGGGGCCGGATTTACGCGCCGCGCAGTCTACCCGCCGGGGTCCGGTGCGGCAAGAAAACGAATGGCGGCGAGGAGTTAGAGAATGCGGCCCGGACCAGGAGCGGTCATACCGTGAAGCTTTCGCCGCAGCCGCACTCGCCCTTCACGTTGGGGTTGCGGAAGCGGAAGGCCTCGTTCAGACCCTGCTTCACGAAATCGACTTCGGTGCCGTCGATGTAGCCGAGCGAGTCGCGGTCGACGATGACCTTCACGCCCTGCTGTTCGAACACGATGTCATCGGCGCCGACGTCGTCGGCGTAATTGACTACGTAGGCGAAGCCCGAGCAGCCGGTCTTCTTCACGCCCAGGCGCAGGCCCAGACCATGGCCCCTGCGGGTCAGGAATGTACGGACACGGTCGGCGGCGGCGAGAGTCAGCGAGATCGACATGGTTCTACATGTTGCGGCGGGTGGCCGCAGAGTCAAGCATGCGGAAAAATCACTTTGCGGGCCCCAAGTCTTGCTGCGTCCGGCAGGAGCTGCGACGACATGGGCGTATCGGCATCGGATCCACTGCCATCAGGGTAGTCGACCCGTTCGGCTGCAGCCAGACGCCTTGGGAATGATCTTATGACAACCGCGACCACGCTTCAGCCAGAGCCCGCACCGCGTCTTCCAGGATGAGAAGTCGCCCACGTTTTTCGGCAGGCATCTGCAGCGCATCGGCCGCTTCGCGCCAGCTCCAGCCACGCAGTTCGTCCAGCGTGGCGCCGACCAGCCGCTGCGACAGCCACGAACCGGCGGCAATGCAGTGCGGGCAGCCGTAAACCTCGAACCGCGCCTCGCGGATGACCGGGCCGACCACCCGCGCGCTTAGATGAAACTGCACGCCATGGTCGCGGCGGCCGGCGGCGGCGGCGACGACAGCGGGCGCCGGATCGAAATGCCCGACGTTGCGCGGCCGTTCGAAATGCTCGATCACCGTGGGCGAATAGTCGACCGCGGCGGAGATCTCGAAACTCACGATGCATTTCCCAACTGTCGCAGGCGTCGCACTTCGCGGTTTACCGCCTCGATGGCAACGTCGATCTCGGCGTCCGTCGTGAAGCGACCGAGACTGAAGCGCAACGAGCTCTGCGCGAGCTGATCGCTGCGCCCCAGCGCGCGCAGAACGTACGAGGCTTCCTCCGAAGCGGACGAGCATGCCGATCCGGCGGAGACCGCAAGCTCGCGCAGCGCGAACTGCAGGCTCTCGCCTTCCACGCCGTGAAAGCTCACGTTGAGCACGTTGGCGACACGCTGTTCGACGTGCCCGTTGAGCTCGACGTTGCCGACAGCCGCAATGCCTTGCCACAGGCGATCGCGCAGGACTCGCAGACGCGCGCAGTCCGCCGCACGCTCCGCGGCAGCAAGCTCGAATGCAGCGCCCATGCCCACGATCTGATGAGTCGGCAGCGTGCCCGAGCGCAAGCCGGACTCCTGACCGCCGCCGTAAAGGATGGGGCGCAGACCCACTGGCGGCTGACGCCGCACATATAGCGCACCGATGCCCTTCGGCCCGTAGACCTTGTGCGCCGTTACCGACAGCAGATCCACACACTGGGCCTGCACGTCGATGGGCAGCTTGCCGACGCTCTGCGCGGCATCGACATGTAGCAGCACGCCGCGCTCGCGGCACAACTGCCCCACGGCGGCGATGTCGTGAATCACGCCGGTCTCATTGTTGACATGCATCAGCGACACCAGCTGGGTGTCGTTGCGCAGCGCCTCGCTCACCTGCTGCGGATGCACGATGCCCTGCGAATCCGGCTTCAGGTAAGTGACCTCGAAGCCTTCGCGCTCGAGTTGCTTGAGCGCGTCCAGCACCGCCTTGTGCTCGGTGCGGGAAGACACGATGTGGCGGCCGCGGTCGGCATGAAAGCGCGCTACGCCGAGGATCGCCAGGTTGTCGGATTCGGTCGCACCGGACGTCCACACGATGTTCTCGGGACGCGCACCGATGCTCGTGGCGACCTGTGCCCGCGCCTTCTCGACCAACGCGCGGGCGCGCCGCCCGAAAGCATGGCCCGCCGACGAAGGATTGCCGTGCTCGCCAGTCGGCAAGAGACATTCGATCATGCGCTGCGCTACGCGCGGGTCCACCGGCGTGGTGGCAGCGTAGTCGAGATAGATGGCGGCGTTCATCTGAACCTCCTTCAGCTCGTTCGCCCCGCCGGACGGCGACGCGACTGAACTGCAGTCAGGATGCCACGCAGAATGTTCATCTCGTTCTGGTCCAGCTGCGCGCGATTGAACAGGCGGCGGATCCGCGACATGAGATGGCCGCCGCCGGTACGGTCGCGAAAATCGATTTCCTCCAGCACTTGTTCGATATGGGCATACAAGCGCGCCATCTCTTCCGCGCTGGCGAGCGGTACTTCGCGCGGTGGCGGCTCAGGCGCTCCGGGGCGAGTCGCAAGCCACAGCTCGTAGGCCACGACCTGCACCGCCATCGCCAGATTCAGCGAGCTGTAGCGCGAATCCGTGGGAATGGTCATCAGCAGATTGCAACGCTCCAGCTCGGCATTGGTGAGCCCGGTACGCTCGGTTCCGAACACGACGGCCGCCCCGCCGGCCCCGGCTGCCTGCACGATCCGTGGCATGCATTCGCGCGGCTCTTCGAGATTCCAGGGCATGTGCCGCTGGCGCGCACTGGTTCCGACCACCAGTCCGCAATCGGCAATCGCCTCACCGAAGTGTTCGTAGACCTGCGCCGCCTCGAGCACATCGTCCGCACCCGAGGCGCGCGCCGTGGCCTCCGCGTGCGGAAAAAGCGCCGGACGGACCAGACGCAGCTCATGCAGGCCCATGTTCTTCATGGCGCGCGCCACCGCTCCAATGTTGCCTGGGTGTTTGGGATCGACGAGGACGATGCGAATGGACATTGAGCTGCTATTCTACCGGCCCCTCGAGGCGCCCGCCGCCTCTGACGCTCTTTGCCAACGCCGCCCGCCCGAGGAACACATGCAACCGCTGGTCAATATTGCCGTTCGCGCCGCCCGCCGTGCAGGGGAAATCATCATCCGCGGCATGAACCGGCTGCACCGCCTGGAAATCCGCGCCAAGGGACAGAACGACTTCGTCACCGAGATCGACCTGGCGGCCGAACGCGACATCATCGAGACCATCCGCAAGCACTATCCCGACCACGGCGTGCTGGCCGAGGAAAGCGGCGAACTGGATGGCGCGCGCGGCGAGAGCGAGTTCGTCTGGATCATCGATCCACTCGATGGCACCACCAACTTCCTGCACGGATTTCCGCAGTTCGCGGTGTCGATCGCCGTGGCGCGACGTGGTCGCGTGGAGCACGGTGTCATCTACGATCCGCTGCGCCAGGAGCTTTTCACCACCTCGCGCGGTGAAGGCGCACAGCTCGATGGTCGCAGAATCCGCGTCAGCAGCCATGTCGGCCTGGAAGGCGCGCTGATCGGCACCGGTTTCCCCTATCGCTCCAACGTGCGCTGGCTGGACAACTACATGGCCATGCTCAAAACCGTCATGCAGCGCACCGCAGGCATTCGCCGCCCCGGCTCGGCGGCCCTGGATCTGGCCTATGTCGCCGCCGGACGCCTCGACGGCTTCTGGGAGTTCGGACTCGCTCCCTGGGATACGGCAGCCGGTACCTTGTTGATCACCGAAGCCGGCGGCCTGGTCAGCACGCTGCGCGGCGCCGAATACAATCAGCAGGGACACATTCTCGCCGGTTCCCCCAAGGTGCACGCCGCGCTGCTCGAAGCGCTGGCCCCCAATGTGCCAGAGAGCCTCGCCTGAACTCATACCGGCGCGGCGGTGCGGTTGTCGCGCTGGCCTCGCCAGGAGTGGTCCGGTACAGTCCGGAGCACGAATTTTTCGTGATGAGCCGATCTCCACGATGTGCCGGCGCGGAACCGGCCACAGAAAAAACCATGGCCGGGCGCCATATCGGCCTTTGAGCTGCAGTCCAACTTTCGATTGGGAGGAGAGCTCGAGTGAATCTCTTTATTACCAAGCCCGTGACGGCATCGCCGCACGTCGACGCCGGTGAGACCGAAGGCTCGCTGCAGGGCGAAGCCACTCTGAAACGCGCCCTCACCGCCAGGCATCTGGTGATGCTGGGCATCGGCGCGGTCATCGGTGCCGGCATTTTCGTGCTGACCGGCCAGGCCGCGGCCAACCATGCCGGACCGGCCGTCACCCTGAGCTTCGTGCTGGCGGGTATCGCCTGCACCTTCGCCGGCCTGTGCTATGCCGAGTTCGCGGCCATGCTGCCGGTCTCGGGCAGTGCCTATTCCTACTCCTACGCCACCCTGGGCGAGTTCATTGCCTGGTTCATCGGCTGGAACCTGGTCCTGGAATACCTGTTCGCGGCCTCCACCGTGGCGGTCGGATGGTCCGGCTATTTCAACAGTCTGCTGCATTCGATCGGCGACATCACCGGCATCCCGCTGGCGCTGCCGCCGGAACTGGTCTCGGCACCCCTGAACGTGATCGACGGCCGGCTGGTGGCCACCGGTGCCCTCATCAATCTGCCGGCGATCGCCATCGTCGCCGCCGTGGCCGCGCTGTGCTATCGCGGCATCGCACAGTCGGCCTTCGTCAACTCCATCATCGTCGCCATCAAGGTCACGGTGATCCTGATGTTCGTGGCCTTCAGCCTGAAGTACGTGAACACGGCCAACTGGCATCCCTACATTCCGCCATCCCAGGGCCCTGGCCATTTCGGCTGGGACGGCGTGGTGCGCGGCGCTTCCATCGTGTTCTTCTCCTACATAGGCTTCGATGCGGTTTCGACCGCAGCACAGGAGGCGAAGAATCCGCAGCGTGACATGCCGATCGGCATCCTTGGCTCGCTGGTGCTGTGCACGCTGCTGTACATCGTGGTCTCGGCCGTGCTGACCGGCATGATGCCCTACACGCTGCTGGGCACGGCCAAGCCGGTCGCCACGGCGCTGGAGGCGTATCCGAATCTGCTGTGGCTGAAGACGGTGGTCGAAATCGGCGCCATCGCCGGCCTGAGCTCGGTCATCCTGGTGATGATCATCGGCCAGACCCGCATCTTCTACGCCATGTCCCGGGACGGCCTGATCGGCCGCATGTTCGGCCGCGTGCACCCGCGCCACCAGACACCCCATGTCGGCACCATTTTCGTCGGCATCGTCGCCTGCACGCTGGCCGGCCTGCTGCCGATCAACGTGCTGGGCGATCTGGTGTCGATGGGCACCCTGCTCGCCTTCACCACCGTGTGCATCGGCGTGCTGGTGCTGCGCAAGACCAAGCCTGATCTGCCTCGCGCCTTCCGCGTACCGTTCGCGCCTGTTATCTGCACGCTCGGCGCTCTCACCTGCTTCTGGCTGTTCCTGCGGGCCTTCCAGGACAACTGGCATTGGATGTCGGGCTGGATCGTGGTCGGCTTCGTCATCTACTTCGGTTACAGCTACCGGCACAGCGCGCTGCGCAACCGAAAGTAGCAGCGGGCTTCCGCGGCGAGCGGTTATGAACGAGGTCCTGTTCGTGATGTTCGGTGTCACCGTGACACCGTGGAAGATCGTGGGCTACCTGGGCGTGCTGCTGTTCGCGGGCCGCTGGTTCGTACAGCTGCTGGCTTCGCGCATCTCGGGCAAGCCGGTGCTGCCGACCACGTTCTGGTACATGAGCGCGGCCGGCAGCGTGCTGCTGCTGAGCTACTTCGTGTTCGGCAAGAACGACTCGGTCGGCATCCTCTCCAACCTGTTTCCGATGTTCGTGGCGCTGTACAACCTGTATCTGGCCAACGCTCACAAGAAGCGCGTGAACGAAGACAACAGCCGCTGATGGCGGCGCTCGGGATGCACTCGTCACGCCCGCGCCGGCGGAGTCCCTCTGGCTTGTCCGGATGGATTCCGGCCTGCGTGGGAATGACCGGGAATGACTAAATCAGAGGCTAACCGGCCATGACGGCCCGGCATATGGGCCAGCATCGCGACCGCTGCGCAGGCGCAGCAGGCACAGGCACGAACATCGAGCGGCTGGCCGGCCAACCAGCCTATTCTTCTTCTAGCTTCTTGCGCAGCTTGACCGGCTCGCCGGCCTGCGCCTGACGCTTGCGCACCCGGATGTTGAGCATTTCCACCGCCACCGAGAAGGCCATGGCGAAGTAGATGTAGCCCTTGGGGATGTGGAACTCGAAACCCTCGCCCAGCAGCGCCATGCCGATCAGGATCAGGAACGACAGCGCCAGCATCTTGATGGTGGGATGACGCTCGACGAAGTCGCTGATCGGCCCGGCCAGGAACATCATCACCAGCACCGCCACGATCACCGCCGCGATCATCACCTCGACGTGATCGGCCATGCCGACGGCGGTGATGACCGAGTCGAGCGAGAACACGATGTCGATGATGGCGATCTGGGTGATGATGCTGAGGAAGGTCGCGCCGCCCTGCACGCTGCGCTCCTCTTGCTCGACTCCCTCCAGTCCGTGGTGGATCTCCAGCGTGCTCTTCGCCAGCAGGAACAGACCGCCGCCGATCAGGATGAGATCGCGGCCGGAAACGCCCTGGCCGAACACGCTGAACAGATCGGCCGACAAGCCCATCACCCACGTGATCGACAGCAGCAGCGCGATGCGCGTCAGCATCGCCAGCGACAGGCCGATGGTACGGCCGCGCGCCTGCTGCGCCTTCGGCAGCCGGCCGACCAGGATGGAAATGAAAATGATGTTGTCGATGCCCAGCACGATCTCGAGCGCCGTCAGGGTGGCGAAGGCAAGCCAGACCTGCGGATCAGCCAGCATTTCCAACACGAATCATTCTCCCGGATCGGTTTGCGACAGACGCTCGCGGCGCGACACCCACAACGACGCCACGATGCCGGCGGCCAGGAAGCCGACGATGACGGCCAGCGAAGTGACGTGCGGGATCTGGAAGTGATGGTGCAGCATCATCTTCACGCCGACGAAGGCCAGGATGAGGATCAGGCTGTACTTGATGTAGCGGAACATGACCATCAGCCCGGCGATCGCGAAGTACAGCGAGCGCAGCCCCAGGATGGCGAAGGCGTTCGAGGTGAAGACGATGAACGGGTCCTGGGTCACGGCGAAGATGGCCGGGATCGAATCGACCGCGAACACCACGTCCGCGAAATCCACCAGCAGCAGCGTCACGAACAGCGGGGTCGCGGCACGCGCGCCGTCCACGATGGTGAAAAACCGCTCGCCGTCGAGCTTGTCCGTCACCGGGTAGATGCGCCGCGCCACCCGCACCAGCACGCTGGTGGAGGGATCGAACTCGTCATCCGACTTCAGCATGCGCGCCGCCGAGAGCAGCAGGATCGCGCCGAAGACGTAGAACATCCAGTCGAAGGCATGGATCAGCACCGCGCCCATCGCGATCATCAGGCCACGCAGCACGATGGCGCCGACGATGCCCCAGAACAGGACGCGATACTGGTACCGGGCCGGGATCTTCATGAAGGCGAAGATCACCGCGATCACGAAGATGTTGTCGACCGACAGCGACCATT
>JBDHQY010000098.1:0-7934 GCA_039807315.1 Steroidobacter sp.
CGGGCTCGTACAACGGCAACATCCCGGCGCCGGGCCAGCCGCCGAACGACGCCTTCGGCCGGCCGAGCCAGCTGATCGAGCCGGGACGGCGCCTGCAGTTCGGGGCGAGCTACAGTTTCTAGGGTGATAGGGGCGGGGAAGCTCTGATTGCGCGCCGCCCGCTATCGCCGAAAGATACGCCGGCCCGATGCGGGGCGGCTGCAGCGGAGGTGTTCGGATGGCGCCAGATCGAAGGTTTTCTTAGGGTGCGCGCGGGATTGCTGTCGGCGCTGGCGCTGACATTGCTTGCGCCCGCAGGGATGGCCATGGCTGCCAACCGGGTTCCCGACGTGCTGGTGGAACGCTCGCGCTCGGTCGCTCCGGACCGCGACGCCGATCCGGTGCTCAACAACCTCGAGCGCCGTACTTTCCGCTTCTTCTGGAATACGGCCAACAGGCGCAACGGCATGGTGCCGGACCGCTATCCGACACCGTCGTTCGCCAGCATTGCCGCGATCGGATTCGGTCTCACGGCCTACGTGGCGGGAGCGGAACGCGGCTACGTCTCGCGTGCACAGGCAAGGTTGCGTGTGCTGCGCACGCTCAGGTTCCTGGAGCAGCTGCCGCAAGGTCCGGAGGAAACGGGAACCGCCGGCTACAAGGGATTCTTCTATCACTTCCTGTACATGCAGAACGGGCTGCGCTTCGGCACGTCGGAGTTGTCGACGGTCGACACGGCGCTGCTGCTCGGCGGCGTACTGCTGTGCCAATCGTATTTCGACCGCGACACGCGCGCCGAGAACGAGATCCGCGATCTAGCCGAGCGCATCTACACGCGGGTGGATTGGAATTGGGCGCAGAATCGCCCACCGGCGATCTCGCACGGCTGGCGGCCGGAGACCGGTTTCCTGCGCTTCGACTGGCGTGGCTACAACGAGGCGATGCTGACCTACATCCTGGCGCTGGGCTCGCCCACGCATCCGGTCGAGCCGGCCGCCTGGCACGAATGGACCCAGACCTACAAGTATTCCTGGGGCAAGTTCAGCGGCCAGGAGTTCCTGTCGTTCGGCCCGCAGTTCGGCCACCAGTATTCGCATGTGTGGATCGACTTCCGCGGCATCCAGGACGAGTTCATGCGCGAGAAGGGCATCGATTATTTCGAGAACAGCCGACGCGCCGCCTATGCGCAGCGCTGGTACGCCACCGAGAATCCGATGCGCTGGCGCGGCTACGACAGCGAGATCTGGGGCCTGAGCGCTTCGGACGGACCTGCGGACACGGTGCAGATCTTCAACAACGAGGAACGCGGCTTCTTCTCCTACTCGGCGCGCGGCACCGCTTCGCCGCACATCCTCGATGACGGCACGATCGCGCCGACCGCAGCGGTCGCGTCGATAGCCTTCGCGCCGGAGATCGTCATCCCGACCATCCGCGCCTTCCGCGCCCGCTTCGGCGACGCGCTCTACCAGAAATACGGTTTTCTGGATGCGGTGAACCCCAGCTTCACTTTCGCCGACGTGCCGTTGCGCCACGGCCGCATCATCGAGAACATCGGTTGGGTGGCCGACGACTATCTGGGGATCGACCAGGGGCCGATCGTGGCCATGATCGAGAACTATCGCAGTGAAGTGATCTGGAGAACCATGCAGCGCAACCCGCACATCCGCCGGGGGCTGGCGCGTGCCGGGTTCACCGGAGGCTGGTTGTCACAGGCACCTGCCGCGCAGGATGACAACCTCAAACGCTGACTCATGCAAGCCTCCGCTCCTGCAGGAATGACGCGCCGCGCGGCGATTGCCGGCCTGGCGAGCGTCGCTACGACCGCTGCCGGATGCACCCGGCGCGATTCGCGCACACGCTTGCAGTTCTGGGCAGTCGGTCGCGAAGGCGAAGTCGCGGCGCAGTTGATCCGGGGGTTCACGACCCAGCATCCGGATATCGAGGTCCAGGTACAGCAGCTGCCCGGAACGGCGGCCCACGAGAAGATCCTCACGGCTTACGCCGGCGATACGCTGCCGGACGTATGCCAGCTCGGCAATACCTGGGTGCCGGAACTGTATGCGCTCGGGGCACTGTCGCCGCTGGATGAATTCATCCGCCAGTCCGCCGTGGTCGCGCCGGACGACTACTTCGAAGGTGTTCTCGACGCCAACCGCGTCCGCGGCGTGTTTTACGGTATCCCGTGGTACGTCGATACACGGCTGCTGTTCTACCGGCGCGACCTGCTGCAGCAGGCCGGTTTCGACCAGCCGCCGCGGGATTGGGCCGAATGGGCCCGGATGCTGGCCGCGATCAAGGCGCTGGTCGGCCCGGAGCGTTATTCGGTGCTGTTGCCGTTGAACGAGTTCGAGCCGCTGCTGGTCCTGGCCTTGCAGCAGCCCTCCGAGTTGCTGCGCGATGGCCGCTGGGGCAATTTCCGCAGCGAAGATTTCCGGCGTGCCATGTCGTTCTACGCCGAGATGTTCCGCCGGCAATGGGCGCCGCGCATGAGCAACACCCAGATTTCCAACGTGTGGGACGAATTCAGCCGCGGCTACTTCTCTTTTTACATTTCCGGCCCGTGGCAGATCGGCGAGTTCAAGCGGCGGCTGGCGCCGCAGCTGCAGGATGCCTGGATGACCGCGCCCATGCCCGGTCCTGCGGGTCCAGGCGCCTCGACGGCCGGCGGCGCCAGCCTGGTCATCTTCGAGAAATCGCGGCACAAGCAGGCGGCCTGGCGGTTGATTGAATATTTGTCGCTGCCGCAGACGCAGCGCGATTTCTACGAGCTCATCGGCGACCTGCCGGCGCGGCGTTCGGTGTGGCAGTCGCCGGCACTGGCGCAATCGGTCCATGCCAAGGCCTTTCACGAGCAGCTGGATCGAGTGCGATCGCCGCCGAAAGTCCCGGAGTGGGAGCGCATTGCGACCCAGATGCGACTCATGGCGGAGCGTGTGGTGCAGAACCAGGTCTCGTTGGACACGGCGCTGACCGATCTCGACCGGCAGACGGACGAGATCCTGGAGAAACGCCGCTGGATGCTGGATCGCCATGCGCAGGTATGACCGCGCCGCCTGGGTTTTCGTCGCTCCGGCGCTCATGGTGCTGGCCGTGTTCTTTTTCCTGCCGGTGCTGGCCGCGTTGCTGATCAGCCTGACCGATTTCGACCTGTACGCGCTGGCCGATTTCAGCAATCTGCGTTTCGTCGGACTGAAGAATTACGGGCAGCTGCTGACCGAGCCGCTGTTCTGGAAAGCCTTGTGGAACACGTTCTATTTCGTGCTGCTGGGTGTGCCGCTTTCGATCGGCGTGTCCCTGGGCGCCGCGCTGCTGGTGAATTCGAAGCTGGCGCGCTGCCGCAGCCTGTTCCGCACCGTGTTCTTCGCGCCGGTGGTGACGACGCTGGTGGCCGTCGCCGTGGTATGGCGCTACATCTTCCACACCCGCTACGGTTTTCTGAACTATGCGCTGGGCCTGCTCGGCCTCGATCCCATCGACTGGATGGGCGATCCGCACTGGGCCATGCCGGCCATCGTGATCCTCGCGGTATGGAAGAACTTCGGTTACAACATGATCATCCTGCTGGCTGCGCTGCAGAATATCCCCGAGGATCTGTACGAGGCGGCACGCATCGACGGCGCCGCGTCGTGGCAGCTGTTTCGTCACGTGACCCTGCCGGGGCTGACGCCGGTGCTGCTGCTGGTGAGCATCCTCACCATGACCGGCTACTTCCAGCTGTTCGCCGAGCCGTACGTGATGACCGAGGGCGGGCCGCTGCAGAGCACGCTGAGCGTGCTCTATTTCATGTTCGAGGAAGGCTTCAAATGGTGGAGCCTCGGCCGGGCCTCGGCCGTGGCATTCCTGCTGTTCGTGCTGATGTTCGCCGTCACCGTGCTGCAGTTGCGGCTCGGCCGGCGCGAAGGTGCGGCATGAAGCGGCCGGTCGCCACCGTTCTCGTCAATACGGCGCTGATCCTCGGCGCCATCGTCACCGCGTTTCCGCTGCTGTGGATGTTGTCGGTGTCGTTAATGCCGGCGGGGGTGGCCAGCAGCTTTCCGCCGCCGTTGCTGCCGCGTACGCCCACGCTGGCCAACTATCGGCAGATGTTCGCTGACAACGCAGCCGGGCGCTACTTGCTCAACAGCGCGCTGATCGCCACTGTCGTGACGGCGATCTCGCTGCTGCTGAATACCCTGGCCGGATATGCTTTCGCCAAGCTGAGGTTCAAAGGCCGCGAGCGCATCTTCCGGGCGCTGCTGGGTGCGCTGGTGATTCCAGCGCAGGTCGCCATGATTCCGCTGTTCGCGCTGGTCAAGCAGCTGGGACTGGTGAGCACCTATGGCGGCGTCATCGTACCGGGCATGGCCACGGTGTTCGGCATCTTCCTGGTGCGGCAATATGCGTTGTCGATCCCGGACGAGCTGCTCGAGGCGGCACGCATGGACGGCGCCGGCGAGCTGCGCATCTTTCGTTCGATCGTGGTGCCGCTGCTGCGGCCGATCCTGGTCACGCTGGCCATCCTGACCTTCCTGGCGACCTGGAACGATTTCATGTGGCCGCTGATCGTGCTGACCCAGCAGGACCTGTACACGCTGCCGGTGGCGCTGGCCAGCCTGTCGCGCGAGCACGTACAGGACAACGAACTGATGATGGCCGGGGCCGTCATCACCGTGGTGCCGGTGCTGGTACTGTTCCTGGCAATGCAGCGCCACTACATCGCGGGCATCCTTGCCGGCAGTGTCAAGGGTTGACGCATGAGGACCGCTGCGACGGCGATTGCACTGTTGCTGCTGGCGGCGCTGGCAGCGCTCGCGGCCACCCAGGCGCCACCGACGGAGCAGCAGATGCTCGACCCGATGGATGACGTGTCGATGTGGAAGTCCCTGGCCTCCGACGGCGTGATCGCCTCGGTGCATGGTGCGCGGGGAGTGCAGGGCGGTGCCCTGGTGCTGGAGTTCGACTTCGCCGCAACCGCCGGCTATGCGGCGGCCACCCGCAAGCTGGATGTCGAGCTGCCGGACGACTACGAGATCTCGTTCTGGATGCGCGGCGAATCCGGCCGCAACAATCTGGAGATCAAGTTCGTCGATGCTTCGGGCGACAACGTCTGGTGGTTCCGACGCGCCAACTACGCCTTTTCGGGCGACTGGCAGAACATCCGCATCAAGCGCCGGCAGATCGAGTTTGCCTGGGGCACGACACGCGATCGCACCTTGCGGCGTTTTGCGTCGATCGAGTTCGTCGTCAGTGCCGGCGCCGACGGCGGCACCGGCAATCTCTGGTTCGACCGCCTCGCGCTGCAGCCGCGGGTTCATGCGCCGGCGACGGAAAAACCGACGGTCACCGCATCCTCGGAGCGGCCCGGCAACGGCGCGGCGCTGGTATTGGACGGCAAGGACAACACGGCCTGGCGCAGCGTGCGGCGCGCCGGTTCGCCGCAGAGCCTGGAGATCGACCTGAAGGAGATCCGCGAGTTCGGCGGCATCGAGATCGACTGGCTGCCGAAGCTACAGGCCTCACGCTATTCGATCGAGCTGTCGGCCGACGGCAGCGACTGGGAAACCGTTCGCAGCGTCACCGCCGGCAACGGTGGACGCGACTCGCACATGCTCCCGGAGGCCGAAGCGCGCTGGGTCCGCTTGATCATGCCGGACGAAGGCCACGATGTGGGAATCCGCGAGATCCATATCCGCGATCTCGAATTCGGCGCCTCCGCCAACGCATTCGTGCAGATACTGGCGCAACGAGCGAGGCGGGGCTGCTATCCGCGCGCATTCCTGGGCGAGCAGTCCTATTGGACCCTGACGGGAGTCGACGGCGACAGCGAAGAGAGCCTGCTGTCGGAGGACGGTGCGATCGAGACCCGCAAGGCCGGCTACTCGGTCGAGCCCTTTCTGCAACTGGGCGATGAGCTGATCACCTGGGCCGACGTCGCCGCGCAGCAGTCGCTGGCAGAGAACTACTTGCCGATTCCGACGGTGCGCTGGCAACGCAAAGATCTCCAACTGGAGATCACCGCCATGGGAATGGGTAAGCGCGGAGACGCGCGAACGCGCATGCAGTATCGCGTTACGAACCGATCGAGCGCCTCGCAGCACCTGACGTTGGCGCTCGCTATTCGTCCGTTCCAGGTGAATCCGCCAGCACAGTTTCTGAACACGGCCGGCGGTGTAAGCCCGATCCGGGATCTCGCCTGGCAATCAGGCGCGGTCAGCGTGAATGGTATGGCGGGTGTGTTTCCGCAGGCGCCGCCGCAATCGTTTCGCGCCGTGCCGTTCGATGCAGGTACGCCGTGCGAATGGCTGAGCGCGAGCTCGTCGAGCGCATCGGTGCATGACGAAACCGGACTGGCCTCGGGCGCGCTGCTCTATGCAATGGATCTCGCGCCCGGCGCACACCAGGAAGTGGTGTTGGACATTCCACTGCACATGGCACCTCGGAAAGCACCTGGCGCCTCGCAGGAGAGGGAACGGAACGCTGCGATTGCAGCGGGACCGGCTCCTGCCCAAACATCCGAGAGCGTCGCCGCCGCGTGGCGAGAAAAACTCAATCGGGTCGAATTGCAGCTGCCCGCCGACGGCCAGGCCTGGTTCGACACGCTGCGCTCGTCGCTGGCGTATGTGCTGATCAATCGCGACGGCCCGGGCATTCAACCGGGCTCGCGCTCGTACGAACGTTCCTGGATTCGCGACGGCGCCATGACCTCGCAGCTGCTGCTGCAGCTGGGCCATGCCGAGGAGGCCAGGGAGTTCCTGCTGTGGTTCGCCGGATATCAGTTCTCGAACGGCAAGATTCCCTGCTGCGTGGACGTGCGTGGCGCCGATCCGGTGCCCGAGAACGACAGCACCGGCGAGTTCCTGTTTTTGCTCAACGAGGTCTACCGGTACACCGACGATGCAGCATTGCTGCACCAACTGTGGCCGCGCGTGCGCAAGGCCGTCGCCTACATGGATCAGCTGCGGCTGTCGGAGCGTACCGAGTTGAACCGGACGGGCGAGCGCGCGGCTTTCTACGGCTTGATGCCGCCCTCGATCAGCCACGAGGGCTATTCGGCCAAGCCCATGCACTCGTACTGGGACGATTTCTGGGCGCTGGCGGGCTACGAGGCCGCGGTGAAGATCGCGCGAACGCTCGACGAGCGCAGCGAAATGCACCGTTTCATCGCCTCGCGTGACGAATTCCGCGCCGACCTGTATCGGTCGCTGCAAGTCGCGATGCGCGAGCACCGGATCGACTATCTGCCTGGCGCGGCCGAGCTCGGCGATTTCGACCCGACCTCGACGTCGATTGCGATCACGCCGGTGGGCGAGCAGCAGATGTTGCCGCCGGCGGCGATGCTGGCAACGTTCGAGCGTTACTGGGAGCACTTCGAGCAGCGGCGCCACGACACGACGTGGGATGTCTATACACCGTACGAACTGCGCAACCTGGCGACCTTCGTGCGGCTGGGCTGGCGTGAACGCGGATTGGAACTGCTGGAGTTCTTCATGGCCGACCGCCGGCCGCCGGCCTGGAACCATTGGGCCGAGGTCGTCGGCCGCGAGCCGCGCAAGTCCCGGTTCATCGGCGACATGCCGCACGGCTGGGTGGCGTCCGACTACGGACGTTCGCTGCTGGAGATGTTTGCGTACGAGCGGCCGGCGGACGAGACCCTGGTGTTGATGGCCGGCGTGCCGCAGCGCTGGACCGAGCGGGACGGCTTCGCGGTCAAGAACCTGCGCACGCCTTACGGCAAGCTCAGCTACTCGCTGCGGATCGATGAGCAGCGGCGCGTCCTGGAAATCGGCGAGCTGAAGCTGCCGCCGGGCGGCATCGCCGTCAGCTGGCCGCAGCGGCCGAGCGGATCGCAGACGATCACTGCCGGCAGCGCACGCTGGTTCGACAAGGAACTGCGGGTGGTGCAGCTGCCGTTGCGGGTCGAGTTCCGCGAATGAGTTCAGAGCACGCTGGCGCCGTTGCTGGCGATGATCTGCGAG
>JBDHQY010000099.1:0-7843 GCA_039807315.1 Steroidobacter sp.
GGCGCTGGGGAAATTTCCCGGCGTCCACATGCCTTCGTCCGCCCGGGCCAGCGGACCGAACAGGAGTGCCACCGCAACGATCAGGGCTGTGCGATACATGCCGGCTCCTTCGAGAGTGCTTGGAATGGGGTGCATAAGAAACTACAGCTCGGATTGCATCAAGAGCAGTCGCGTTCCTTCCGGTGCCTGCAGGATGGCGTTGCTCGATTCGTCCAGGCTGTCCGGCATTTCGTCCGACAGCCGGAAGCCGCGTTCGCGCAGTGCCGCCAGTCGTTTGCGCATGTCCGGATCCTCGAACGCGAGCACCGGCTGTCGCAGCGCGCGGGTTCGATACAAGCCGAGATTGATCAGATCGCTGGTCAGCGCAGTGCGTGGAAAGGGCAGGGGTTGTTCGTCCATGGCCACGAAGCCCAGCGGTTCCCAGAAGGCGCGGCTGGCGGCCGTGTCGCGCACGGGAATCGAATACTCGGTGAAGTAACCGCAGACGGTGGCGATCTGGCGCTCCAGGGGCGGCGGCGAGAAGGTGCGGGCTTCCAGCAGATTGACGCTTTGTCCTTCGGGCGCGGTGAAGGTGGCCTGATTGAACACGTCGTTGCCGAGACGTTGTTGGTCGAAAGCGATGCCGTGCGCTGCGAGCTGCTCGATGCCGGCCGCCAGTCGCGGCAGGACGAACGTCAATGCCGGCGAGCGCACCACGGCGCCGTGCAATCCCAGGAACAGCCGGCCGTCGGTCACCACCGCGTAGGGGTAGGGCCAGGTTTCGCCCACGCTCGCCTGCTCGAACCCCAGCGCCGTATAGAACTCCAGCGATTCCTGGATCGCCGGCGTGTGAATGCTGATCTCCAGGAAACGGCCGAGCATGGCTGGAGGGGTCAGCGCGTTGCGCCCATGCGCAAGGCGCGGGCTTTGAGCGCTTCGGCGTCCGCGGGGTCGTCGCGGCGATCATGCGATTGCGGCCAGCCTTGCACATGGCGGTCGATCAAGCCGGCCAGCGCGTTCACGTGCGCGTCGCCCGCGTTCAATGCCGGCACGTAGTCGTAAGCCGTGCCGCCGTTCTCCAGAAACAGGGCGCGATTGCGGATCGCGATTTCCTCCAGCGTTTCCAGGCAGTCCGTGGCGAAGCCGGGACACACCAGCGTGACGCTGCGGCGTCCGCTCTTCGCGTATTCGAGCAGCAGCTGATCGGTGTACGGTCGCAGCCATTCGGCGCGGCCCACCTGCGACTGGAAGCCGACGCTCCATTCGCTTTCCACCAGCCCGAGCCGTTCGCTCACCAGTCGCGCCGTCTTCATGCACTGGCAATGATAGGGATCGCCGGCCAGTAGATAACTGCGCGGCAGGCCGTGAAAGGAGAAGATCAGGTGCCGGCGCTCGTGGTTTTGCCAGTGTTGCCGGATGCTGTCCGCGACCGCGGCGACATAGGCCGGATCGTCGTGATACTGGGTGATGAAGCGCAGTTCCGGCAGCCAGCGCCAGCGCTGCAGCGTGTTCGTCACCTGGTCGAACACCGAGGCCGTGGTCGTGGCGGAGTACTGCGGATACAGCGGCAGCACCAGGAGCCGCTGCATGCCGTCGCGATGCATCTGTTCCAGAGTGGTCCGGATCGCCGGTGTGCCATAGCTCATGGCGAGGGCGACCGTCACATGCGACCCCAGCCGATCGGCAAGTACGGACTGCAGGCGTATGGCCAACTCGCGGCTGTGCTGCATGAGCGGTGAGCCCTCGGGCGTCCAGATCTGCTGGTACGCGTGCGCGCTCTTGCGAGGCCGGATTCGCAGGATCACGCCATGCAGCGCCAGCCACCAGAGCCAGCGCGGGCTCTCGACGACGCGCGCATCCCAGAGAAACTCCGCCAGGAATTTCCGGACCGCCGGGGCAGTGGCAGCCTCGGGCGTTCCCAGATTGACCAGCAGGATGCCGAGCCGTGCTGCGGATCCGTGTTCGAACCGGGAAAGACCGAGGTAATCAGGCATGAGAGGCGGGCGGCGGCGATAAACGGCGCGTAGTCTGGCCTAAGAGCCGCCGCAAGTCATGACGGCTGCCAGCAACGGTTTCCGCTGGCCTGAAAAAGCAAACCCCGCCGATGGCGGGGTTTGCGGTGAGCCCGGGAAGGGTTCGGATCAGGCGGCGTTGCCGGCCTTGCGGCGGCGGGCGCCGACAGCGATGCCGATCAGGCCCAGGCCCAGCAGCGCCAGGGTGCTGGGCTCCGGCACGTTGCGAGCAAAACCGTTGGCCACCAGCTCGGAGCCGCCGAACGGGAAGTCACCGGTGAGCGAGGTGATGGTGACCGTCAGCGTGCCGTAGGCGTTCGGCTCGAACAGGCCGGCGAGCGACCAGGCATTGACCTCGCTGCCGAGGTTGAAGCTGGTGAAGGCGCCGCCGGGCATGCCCGAGACGTCGATCAGGCCGGCCTCGAACCACGACCAGAACCCGTCGACGAATCCATGCGGCTTGCGATGAATGGTTTGCCTGAACTAGCGCAATGCTTGTGCCATAGGTGAGATTTTTTATTTTTTATCAATTTCTTACGAATTCATTACGGCGCAGGCACCAGCGTCCCGGCAGCAACCTGTAATGGCATCCGACATTCAGCTCTGCACCGTCAGGGACGGGCTTTGCCCGGCGCGCTGAGGGAATTTCCCTGGATTTGTCGCTATTACCCCCAGGACCCGCGTGCATCCGAGCCAGGAAGGTTACAGGGACGCGGGACGGACATCAGGCGGGCACGGCTGGCCCTTGGAAGAAGGTCGAACGAACAGGATTCGCGAGAACGATTGCCGATCGATCGGGGCGCGCGGTTCGCTACTACCCCCTCCCCGGGAATCGACGCCCCGATCGGTAGCCATGCTGCCCGGCCTCGATGCTGCGGGGCCGGGCGGCTGCTTTTCCCTGCCTCTCGCTAGCCCGCGGGCAGCAGCCGATTGCGAAAAATCCTGGCTCCTTGATTCTAAAACCCTAATGCCGGTTGCCAGTTGGCCGGCAGCGTTCAAGCCGTGCGCGCTCAACGCTCCAGGATGGCGGTTACGCCCATGCCGCCGGCGGTGCAGATGGAGATGAGGCCGCGCCCGCCGCCACGCTGGGCCAGCAGCTTTGCCAGCGTTGCCACGATGCGCGCACCGGTGGCCGCGAACGGATGGCCGATCGCGACACTGCCGCCCTTGAGATTCAGCTTGTCGCGATCGATCCCACCCAGCGGCTGCGCCAGTCCCAGCCGCTCGCGGCAGAACTCCGGCGAGTTCCATGCCTTGAGCGTGCACAGCACCTGCGCCTCGAAAGCCTCGTGAATCTCGTACAGATCGAAGTCCTGCAGCCGCAGCCCGGCATCCGCCAGCATGCGTGGCACCGCGTAAGCCGGCGCCATCAGCAGCCCTTCCTTATGCACGAAGTCCACCGCTGCGACTTTGCCGTAGGTCAGATAGGCAAGCACGGGCAGGTTGCGCGCCTGGGCCCATTCTTCGCTCGCCAGCAGCACGGCAGCGGCGCCGTCGGTCATCGGCGTGGAGTTGCCCGCGGTGAGCGTGCCGTCGGCGGCGAATGACGGCTTCAGCTTGGCGAGCTTTTCGAGCGAGCTGTCGCGGCGGATGTTGTTGTCGGCTTGCAGGCCGCCGAATTCGAACACCAGGTCTTGGTAAAAGCCGGCGTCGTAGGCGGCCGCGGCCTTGCGATGGCTTTCCAGTGCCAGCTGGTCCTGGTCCGTGCGCGGAATCTGCCAGGTCCTGGCCATCAATTCGCAGCTCTGGCCCATCGACAGGCCGGTGCGCGGCTCGACCACCGCCGGCAGCTGCGGCTTGAAGTGCCGCGGCCGCAGGCCGAACCACGGTTTCAGACGTTCGCCGAAGCTGCGGCCGCGCGCGCTGCGCATCAGCAATTGCCGATACGACTTCGGGTAGACGATGGGCACGTCGCTCGCGGTGTCGACGCCCGCTGCGATGCCGGAGTCGATCTGACCGGCGGCGATCTTCAGGCCGATGATGATGGCGGTCTCGAGGCTGGTGCCGCAGGCGCGCTGTAGATCGAACGCGGGAGTCTCGGGCGCCAATCCGCTGCCGAGCACCGATTCGCGCGTCAGATTGAAATCCGCTGAATGCTTGAGCACCGCACCCGCGCCGACATCGCCGAGGCGCTCGCCCTCGAGCCCGTAACGTTTGACCAGCGCCTGCAGCGTGGCCGTCAGCATGTCCTGGTTGCTGATTTCGGCGTATGCGCCCATCGAGCGCGCGAACGGCGTACGTACACCGCCGACGATCGCAACCCGTCGCATGGAAGATCCAACGATCATGGCGGCCTCGCTATGAGAGAATCGAAGCGAAGAATGCCGCGCCGGCGCGGCCCGAGTCAAAGTCGTACTCCCGCCATGTCTTCCAGTCATTTTCGCGAGCGAATCGCCGCGGACGCCAGCTCCATTGCGCGGCTCGGCGGCCCGCTGCTCGTCAACAACCTTTCCGTGACCGGCATGTCGTTCGCGGATACGGTGATGGCGGGCCAGCTGGGCGCGCGCGATCTGGCGGGTCTGGCGGTCGGTGCCGCCTGGTACAACCTTTTCATGTTCATCGGCCTGGGCCTGTTCATGGCGGTGTCGCCGGCGGTGGCTCATGCCTATGGGGCGCGGGATACGCATGGCGTGACGCGCTACGTGCGGCAGTCCTGGTGGATGACGCTCGGGTTGTCGGTGATGTTGCTGATCGGTCTGTGGCAGGTCGGATGGGCGCTGCCCGCGCTCAACATTTCGCCGGATATCCTGCCGGTCGCCGTCGGCTACGTGCATGCGATGAGTTGGGGGCTGCCGGGCCTGCTGGCTTTCTATTCGCTGCGCTTCGCCAGCGAAGGACTGGGTTACACCAAGCCCATCATGTTCATCGCCTTCTTCGGCCTGGTGCTGAACGTGATCGGCAACTGGATCTTCATGTACGGCAAGTTCGGCATGCCGCAGCTGGGTGCGGTGGGTTGCGGTGTCGCGACCGCGATCGCGGTATGGCTGATGTTCCTGTCCATGCTGGCGGTCGTGCGCCGGCAGCACACCTATCGACCGTTCGGTTTCTTCCAGCGGCTGGACAAGCCCGATCCGCGCGTGCTCGGCGAGCTGCTGCGGCTGGGTTTGCCGATCTCCGGCAGCATCCTGGCGGAAGGCGGACTGTTCGTTGCGGCGGCGTTGCTGATGGGTGCCATGGGGGCGATCACCGCCGGCTCGCACCAGATCGCGCTGAATTTCGCGGCCTTCATGTTCATGGTGCCGCTGTCGATCAGCTCGGCGACGACGATCCATGTCGGTCACACCCTGGGACGGGGCGACGTGGGCCGCGCGCGTTTCGCCGGCTTCGTCGGCATCGGCATGTGTGCCGGCGTGATGATCGTCTCCGCCTGCGGCATCCTGCTGTGGAACGAACGAATCGCCGCGCTGTACACCACCGACGAAGTCGTACGCAGTCTGGCTGCCACGCTGCTGCTGGCGGCTGCGGTCTTTCAGATCTCCGACGGACTGCAGGTGGGCGCGGCCGGTGCCTTGCGCGGGTTCAAGGACACGGCCATCCCGATGGCGCTGTGCTGGTTCTCGTATTGGGCGGTGGGGTTCTCGCTGGCTTACGTGTTCGGCGTCAGGCGCGGCCTGGGGCCGCTGTACGTCTGGGTGGGGTTGATTGCCGGTCTCACCGTGTGCGCGGTTCTGCTCTCCAGCCGATATGCGTGGATCACCAAGGCTCGCGTACGCATTGCGTTGCAGCTCGACGATCGATGGGCGTCCGGCTAGCGCGCTGACGCCGGCCACCTATGGGCCGGCGAGTCCACTATCGCAGATGCGGCGACGGTTGCCGGGGCAGGCGGCTACCGTTGCTTTTCCGGAGGATGGTAGCCGTAGCCCAGGGTCTCGATCTTGTCGAGCAGCCCATCGACGAAGCTTACCCGCCGCATCAGCTTGTACGGCCCGAAATTGTAGGTCCAGACCTCCACCGGCACTTCCACTAGGCCGTCGCCGAAGAACACCGGCCGACCGTTACGCAAAAAAGACGGCCGGCGCAGGATGGAGCGGGTCTGCACATCGCTGGGCTCGCCGCACAGGTCGAGCACGGCCGTGCGGGTATCGCCTTCGCGCACCAGCTTGTTGCCGCAGCGCATGGCGTCGGCGCTGGCCGGACCGGTCAGCAGCACACCCAATGCGATGACGCATAACGATCGTGAATGCATGCTGGGTCCCGACTGGAAGACGATGCTGTGCCCGCGCGGCCTGGATTGAATTGCCAAGGAACGATACGTAGACCGTTGCGCCGGCGCCAGTGTTCCCAGCGGCAGGTGCCATGGATGCCTGCGGCTTCTTCGTGCCACGTCGCGCACCACACTCGGTTTCTGCATGGCCATCCGTCGGACGGGCCACGCGGGATATGTGCATCCCGCAGGGGATGACTGCGGTTGATGCAGCAAAGGATAAAACGCAACTGACGAAGGATCAGGAAGCCTTGTCGATCGCCACTGCCTCGACCATGGCCACGGTGGCCGAAGCGATCTGGTTCCTTCCCAGGCATTTGGCGCGATACAACGCCGCATCCGCCGCGCGCAGCAGCTGCTCGGGTGTGGCGATCATTGCCGGGCCAATCGTGGCGACGCCGCCGCTGATGGTGACGCGATCGGTGGTCTCGCCGACCTCATAAGGAATCGCAAGCCGCCAGATGCGGCGGCGCAGCCTTTCCGCGTACAAGGCGGCACGTCGAGTATCGACGCCGGGCAGTACTACAGCGAATTCCTCGCCGCCATATCGCGCGACGAAGTCGCCGCCGCGGCGAAAAGTTTCATTCAGGGTCTGCGCTACACGACGCAGCACCTCGTCGCCGCGTGCGTGGCCATAGGTATCGTTGAACCGCTTGAATTCATCCAGGTCCAGAAAGATCAGCGACAGCGGCTGGCCGTCGCGCCGCGCGCGCCGCAGCTCCCGGTCCAGCGAGCGGTCGAAATGCCGGCGGTTGGCGACGCCGGTCAGCGCGTCGATGGCGATCAGGCGTTTCAGGCGTTGATTCGCCGTCTCCAGCGTGAGGCGCAGCTGGTTCAATGCTTCGTTGCGAATCTCCAGCGCCTGGGTACGCCGCCGCATGCGCTCCTCCAGGTCGGCCTGCATGGTCTGGAGCTGCGCTTCCACGAGCCGATGTTGCGCCAGCTCCTGCTCCAGCTTGCGAGCACGCCGCAAGATGCGGACGTGCAGTCGCCAAGCGTGAAGCAGTGCCGCCGCGCTCAGCAACGCGAGCGCGGCGGCGATCGGCGCGAATCCGCCCGCAGACGTCGCGGTCGAAACGATCAACGCCTTCAATTCTGTCATTGCCCTTCAGCCATCCCGTCTCGCGCATCATGAGAGCACACGTCCGGTGGCGGCGGTATCGGAAAAAGCGAAATCGTGAAGCGCTGCCGCGTCTGCCGATGAGCAGTTGCGGCGACCTGGCTGGGTGTGTTTCGCGCATTCACCGTCCGAGCTGCAAAGGTCATTTCTCGAATGTCGGCTTGACGCCCCTGATCCGGCTGGGGAAACTTGCGTCGCACCCTATTCGAGGCGCCTGCGCTCTTTGCATGAACCGGTCCGCGTCAGCCCCGCACACGTCGTTCGCGAGCTTCGCGGATTTCTATCCCTATTACCTCTCGGAGCACCGCAATAGAATGTGCCGGCGCCTGCATTTCCTCGGCACCACACTGGGGCTGTGCATCCTGACGGTCGCCTGCGCCACGGCGAATGCCTGGCTGCTGCTGGTATTGCCGCTGGCCGGCTACGGCTGCGCCTGGGTCGGTCATTTCGCCTTCGAGAAGAACCGGCCCGCCACCTTCACGCATCCCTGGTACAGCCTGATCGGGGATTTCGTCCTGTTCCGCGACA
>JBDHQY010000100.1:0-7824 GCA_039807315.1 Steroidobacter sp.
CGGTTGGGACCAGACGCAGGGCGCGCTGATATCCACCGGCCGCGATCTCGACGTGGGCATCAAGGGCGCGGGCTGGATTGCTGTGCAGGGCATGGATGGCCGCGAAGCCTACACGCGCGCTGGCGATCTGCACGTCGATCCGAACGGCATGCTGTTGAACGGCGCCGGCCACCCGGTGCTGGGCGACGGCGGGCCGATCAGCGTGCCGCCGAATTCGTCGCTGATGATCGGCGCCGACGGCACCGTCTCGGTGGTGCCGCTGGGGCAGGGGCCGGAAACCACCGCGCTGGTGGGCCGCATCAAGCTGGTCAATCCGGCGCCCGAAACGCTGGCGCGCGGCGAAGACGGATTGTTCCGCACCAATGACGGCACCGACGCGCCGGCTGACGCCGCGGTGCAGCTGGCTTCGGGCGTGCTCGAGTCGAGCAACGTCAACGTCGCCGACGCCATGGTCAACATGATCGAGCTGTCGCGTCAGTTCGATCTGCAGGTGAAGGCGATGCGCACCGCCGAAGAGAACGCCGCCACCGCGGCGCAGCTGCTGCGCGCGACCTGAAGCACCGCACCGCATTCATTACAGAGGATCACATCATGAATCCCGCCTTGTGGGCCGCCAAAACCGGACTCGATGCGCAGCAGACGCGCATGGCCGTGACCTCCAACAACCTGGCGAACGTCGGCACCACCGGCTTCAAGAAGGGCCGCGCCGTGTTCGAGGATCTGCTGTACCAGAACGTACGGCAGGTCGGCGCATCGACCTCGCAGGACACGCAGGCGCCGAGCGGCTTGTCGCTGGGCACCGGCGTGCGCGTGGTCGCCACCGAAAAGACCTACACACAGGGCAATCTCACGCAGACCGGCAACTCGCTGGATCTGGCGATCAGCGGCCGCGGCTTCTTCCAGGTGCTGCTGCCGGATGGAACCATGGGCTACACCCGCGACGGCGGCTTCCAGGTGAGCGCGCAGGGCGAGCTGGTGACTTCCAGCGGCTACCGCGTGCAGCCCGGCATCACGATTCCCGACGGTGCGCAGAGCATTACCGTCGGCAAGGACGGCGTGGTCACGGTACAGGTCGCCGGCCAGGCCGCGCCGACCCAGGTCGGCTCGGTGCAGCTGTTCGATTTCATCAATCCCGCCGGCCTGCAGCCGCGCGGTGAAAACATGATGGTCGAATCCGCCGCCAGCGGCGCCGCGCAATCCGGCACGCCGGGCATCAACGGTCTGGGAATGATCGAGCAGGGCTCGCTGGAAAGCTCCAACGTCAACGTGGTGGAGGAGCTGGTGACCATGATCGAGACCCAGCGCGCCTACGAGATGAACTCCAAGGCCATCTCGACCACCGACCAGATGCTCCAGTACCTCACCAATCAGCTGTAAGCGATGCAGAGCGTGGATAGCAGCACCATGAAGCAACGGCGCAACGACGGCCGGCAGCCGGCCGCAATCCGCAGCCGCTCTTTCCTTGCGGTAGCGGGCTGGAGGGAGGCGGTGCGTGCAGCAACGCTGCTCGCCTTCTGCGCGATTCTCTCGGGTTGCGTGACGATGCCGCCCGAACCGGACTACTCCGCCACCTTGCCGGAGCCGCCGCCGTCGCCCACCGCCGGCAACGGCGCGATCTACCAGGCCGGCCACGACATCGCCCTGTTCGAGAACGCGGTGGCGCGTCGCGTCGGCGATACGCTCACCGTTCGTCTCAACGAGCGCACCAACGCCTCCAAAAGTTCTAGCACCAGCACCAAGAAATCGAGCAACGCGGAGCTGAGCGGCCCGACCATCGCCGGCCGGCCGGTCACGGTGAACGGCACGCAGGTGCTCGCCGCCGGCGTCGACAGCAAGAGCGATTTCGACGGGCAGGGCGACAGCCGCCAGAGCAACCAGCTGCAGGGCGACATCTCGGTCACCGTCGCGCAGCGCCTGGCGAACGGCAATCTGCTGGTGCGCGGCCAGAAATGGATCGCCATCAACCAGGGCAGGGAGTACGTGCGCATCCAGGGCATCGTGCGGCCCATCGACATCGACCCCGACAATTCCATCTCCTCGCTCAAGGTGGCCGACGCAATGATTTCCTACGGCGCCAAGGGGGCGCTGGCGGACGCCAACCGGCCGGGACTGCTGGCGCGGTTCTTCAATCTGCCGTGGATGCCGTTCTAGCCGGCGCAGGACTCAAGCAATGATCAGCAACGACCGCATCGCTCACCGGACTCCGTGGGGGACCACCCCGCAGGGCGCCATCACTTCGCGCAGCAGCGTTTTACAGCGCGCCGGTGCCGCCTTTCTGCTGGCACTGACAGTGCTGGCCTGCGGCGCGGCTCGTGCCGAGCGGGTAAAGGATCTCGCTTCGGTGGCGGGTGTGCGCGGCAACCAGCTCATCGGCTATGGCCTTGTCGTCGGCCTCGACGGCACCGGCGATCAGACCAGCCAGGCGCCGTTCACCATCCAGAGCATCCGCAACATGCTGGCGAAGTTCGGCGTCACCATTCCGGCCAACGTCAATCCGCAGCTCAAGAACGTGGCGGCGGTGACGGTGTACGCGGACCTGCCGGCGTTCGCCAAGCCCGGTCAGACCGTGGACATCACCGTCAATTCCATCGGCAACGCCACCAGCCTGCGCGGCGGCAGCCTGCTGATGACCCCGTTGCGCGGTATCGACGGCGAGGTCTACGGCATCGCGCAGGGCAGTCTGGTGGTCAGCGGTTTCGGCGCGTCCGGCCGGGACGGCTCGCGCATCGCGGTCAACGTTCCCAGCTCCGGGCGCATTCCCAATGGCGCGACGGTGGAGCGGGCGGTCGCAACCAACTTCACCGCCGAGCCGTACGTGGTGCTCAACCTGCACACGCCCGACTTCACCACCGCGGCGCGCCTGACCGATGGCATCAACAATCTGCTCGGCGCCGATACCGCGCGCGCTGTCGATGCCGTTTCGATACGCGTGCAGGCGCCGATCGATGCCAGCCAGCGCATCGCCTATCTGTCGACGCTGGAAGCGATCGAGATCGAGCCGGGCGACGCGCCGGCGCGGGTGATCGTCAATTCCCGCACCGGCACCGTGGTGATCGGCTCCGCCGTGCGCGTCAAGGCAGCAGCCGTGGCGCACGGATCGTTGTCGGTGACCATCACAGAGCGTGCCGATGTCAGTCAGCCCAACGCGCTGGCGCAGGGTCAGACCGTGGTCACGCCGCGCTCGGACATCCAGGTCGAACAGCCCGAAGCCCGCATGTTCGTGTTCAATGCCGGTGTCAATCTCGATGAGATCGTGCGCGCGGTGAACCAGGTCGGCGCGGCCCCGGGCGATCTGGTGGCCATTCTCGAAGCCCTCAAGGAAGCCGGCGCGTTGCGCGCCGAGCTCGTCGTCATCTGAGGCTGTCGTGTCCGCGCCGCCCGTCACTTTCTTTGCGGACCCCAAGGCCTTCGGCGCGCTCAAGAGCGACGCGAAGGCGCAGGATCCGGCCGCGCTGAAGCAGGTTGCCCGGCAGTTCGAAAGCCTGTTCACCCAGATGCTGCTGAAGAGCATGCGCGAGGCCAACAAGACCTTCGGCGATTCGCTGTTCGGCAGCGACCAGGCGGATTTCTATCAGGACATGTTCGACAGCCAGCTGGCCGTTCACTTGTCGCAGGGCCGGGGGCTGGGATTGGCGGACATGCTGGTGCGACAGCTGGCGGGAGCAGGGCAGAGCGCGACAGCGGATGCGGCGTCGAGCCCGCCAACTGCATCCGCCACGCCCGAGCCTATCGCGACTTCGAAGACCGGTTTCATCCGCACGATGTGGCCGCACGCGCAGAAGGCCGCGCAGGAGCTCGGCGTGGATCCTCACGCACTGCTGGCGCAGGCGGCGCTGGAGACCGGCTGGGGCAAGGCCGTGCCCTGCAACGCAGCCGGCGAATGCAGTTTCAACCTGTTCGGCATCAAGGCCGGCAGCCAGTGGTCGGGCGCGACCGTGAACGTGCCGACCCTGGAGTTCGAGCAAGGCGTGGCGGTGCGCAAGATGGAACGCTTCCGCTCGTACGATTCGCCGGCCGACAGCTTCAGCGACTACGCCCGGCTGATCCGCAACAACCCGCGCTACCAGGATGCACTCGGCGCCGGTGCCAACATCGCATCGTTTGCCTCGGCCCTGCAGCAGGGCGGGTACGCCACGGATCCGGACTACGCGCGCAAGCTGGTCGCCGTGGCGAACGAGCTGCGGCAGGTCAGTACTGCCGCGCTCAATTTTCCGGACGCGCGGCCGTTACCCGACCAGGCAGGAGCATGACGGTGGCGCGCGCTTCTACGGATCGTCCTTCTGCAGACGCGGTTCGCCCTGGGCGGGCCGCCTTCCGGAGCTCTCATGGCTGATCTACTCTCCACCAGCATCTCGGGCCTGATGGCGTTCCAGCGCGCGCTGGATACGACCAGCCACAACATTTCCAACGCCAACACCGTCGGCTACAGCCGCCAGCTGACGGAGTTCATGACCCGCAATCCGCAGCAGGCCGGCAACGGCTGGGTGGGCAACGGCGTCGACGTCAGCACCGTCAAGCGCGCCTATGACGATTTCCTGGCCGGGCAGAGCCGCACGGCCTCCAGCTCCTACGAACAGTTCAACACCTTCGCGACCCAGGCGGGCCGGCTCAGCAATCTGTTCGGCAACAGCACCACCGGCCTGACGCCGTCGCTGCAGAATTTCATCAATGCGTTCCAGGCGGTGGCCGACAGTCCCACCTCCATGCCGGCGCGGCAGACGTTGCTGAGTCAGGCACAGACCTTGATGGAGCGCCTGCAGAGCTACGATTCGAGCCTGCGCAGCTTCGATGCGCAGGTCGGCTCGCAGCTGCAGAGCGAGGCCGACTCGATCTCCTCGCTGGCGCGCAATATCGCCAAACTCAACCAGGAGATCAGCGCCGGCTACGGCCGCACCGGCCAGCCGCCGAACGATCTGATGGATCAGCGCGACCGCCTGATCGACGAACTGGCCACGCACGTCAACGTCAACGTGGTGGCGCAGGACGACCATTCGCTCAACGTGTTCATCGGCAACGGCCAGCCGCTGGTGGTGGGTCAGACCTTCGGCCGGATCGTGGCGACGCCGGACTCGTTCGATCCGGCGCGCACCGTGCTGTCGTTCCAGACCGCCAGCTCCACGGTGGAGATCACCAGCAGCCTGAGCGGCGGCTCGCTCGGCGGCATGCTCGATTTCCGCACCCAGATGCTCGATCCGGCGCGCAATGCGCTGGGCCGCCTGAGCGCCGGCCTGGCTGAGGTGGTGAACGAGCAGCACAACTCCGGCATCGATCTGAACGGTCGGCTGGGCAAGGACCTGTTCGCGACCGGGCCGGTGCGCGTCATGTCGAACTCCGGCAACCACGGCAGCGGCTCTCTCACCGTACAGCGCATCGACGGCGCGGCGGGTTCGCTCGCGCTGTCGGATTACGTGATGACCAACAACGCCGGCGTCTGGCAGCTGCGCCGCGCCGACACCGGCGCTGCGGTGCCGATGACGGGTTCGGGCACCACGGCGGATCCCTTCATTGCCGACGGTCTGTCCATCGTCGTCAATCCCGGTGCCGTCGCCGGCGACCGCTTCCTGATCAAGCCTACCGCGGATGCAGTGAGCGGCATGCAGCTGCTGATCACGAATCCCGCGGAAATTGCCGCGGCCGCGCCGATCGTGACCGCAGCGGCCAGCGGCAACGCCGGCAATGGCAAGATTTCCGCGGGCGAGGTGCTGAACGCGGGCAATCCGGCGCTGCGCAGCGACGTCACCATCACCTTCGCCAGCGCCAGCCAGTACCGGATCGGCAGCGATCCGACGCTCCACGACTACACGCCGGGCGCCGATATCGACATCAACGGCTGGCGCGTGCAGATCTCGGGCACGCCGGCAGCCGGCGACAGCTTCACGGTGAGCGACAACGCTTCCGGCAGCGGCGACAACCGCAACGCCCTCAAGCTCGCCGGCGTATTGAGCCAGCCGGTGTTGAATGGCGGCACTTCCTCGCTGACGGCGGCGATCGGCGAGTTCATCGGCGACATCGGCGTCAAGACCAACCAGGCGCAGATCAGCCGCGATGCGCAGAAAGTGGTTTTCGACGAGAGCGCCGGCGCGCTGCAATCCGTGTCGGGCGTGAATCTCGACGAGGAAGCGGCCAATCTGGTGCGCTATCAGCAGGCTTACATGGCGGCGGCGCAGATGATCCGCGTCGCCGACACCATCTTCCAGTCCGTGCTCGAAGCGACGCGCGGCTAAGAGGTTCCCATGCGTCTTTCCACCCAGGCGTACTACAACAACTCCATCGCCGCCATGCTGGATCAGCAGGTGGCGCTGTCGAAGATCCAGAACCAGGTGGCCAGCAGCAAGCGGGTCAACACGCCCGCGGACGATCCGATCGCGGCGGTACACATCCTGGAGCTGGAGCGCAGCAAGGTCGAATCGGAGCAGTACGACAAGAACAGCGCGCTGGCGCGCAGCCGCCTGAGTCTGGAAGAGCAGGCGCTGGCGGATGCGGGCACGTTGCTCACGCGTGTGCGCGAGCTGGTGCTGCAAGCGTCGAACATCGGCACGCTGAGCGGCAACGACCGCGAGTCGATCGCGGTGGAGCTGGCGAGCCGCCTGGAGCAGATGCAGGACATCGCCAACCGCAAGGACGGCGGCGGCGAATACCTGTTCGCCGGATTCTCCACGCTCACGCAACCGTTCGCCGGCGCCGCCAGCGGCAGCATCACCTACTCGGGAGATCAGGGGGCGCGGCTGCTGCAGGTCGGGACCACCCAGCGGGTGGCCGACAGCCATTCGGGCTTCGACGTGTTCATGAACATCAGCTCCGGCAACGGCACGTTCGACACCTCGGTGAGCGCCACCAATACCGGCAGCGCATCGATCGGCGTGGGATCGGTGGTGAATCGTTCCGCGTGGCTGCCGGACGACTACACCCTGACCTTCACTTCGGGCAGCGACTGGGAGATCACCGACAGCGCCACCCCGACGCCCAATGTCGTAGCCAGCGGTACCTACACTTCGGGAACGCCGATCGCGTTCCGCGGCGTGCAGGTCGTGGTGAGCGGCGAGCCGGCCCTGGGCGACTCGTTCTCGATCGATCGCAGCCGCGGCGAAGACATCTTCACCTCGATCAGCGACATCGTCACGGCGCTGCGGCAGCCGGCCGGTACTCCCGCCGAAAATGCCAAGCTGACGACGGTGCTGAACGGTTCACTGCAGCAGATCGATCAGGCGAGCGATCATCTGCTGAGCGTTCGTGCCCAGGTCGGCTCGCGGCTGTCGTCGCTCGATGCGGCCGACGCGGCGCGCGAGGATCTGCAACTCGACGTGGCCAGTTCGTTGTCGGATTTGCGCGATCTGGATTACGCCGAGGCGCTCGCGCGCATGAATCAGCAACTGGTGGGATTGCAGGCGGCGCAGATGTCGTACTCGCAGATCTCGCAGCTGTCGCTGTTCAACTATCTGCGCTAGCGGTTCCGTTGCTCCCGTGCAGGCGGGAGCATTCTCCTGGCCGCCTGTCGGCGCGGGCAGGGCAGGAAGCTTGGCCATATTCCCTAAACAGGCCGGTACGGAGCGGCGGCTCAACGACGGCAAAGGGCCGGACGCTGTGAATTCCGTCTCAAGCGGACGTATCTGCAGTGCCTCCTGCCGCCACCCGAACGGCGCTTTCCGTGACTGCCTCCACACTTCGCAACGATCCCGGAGCGCCGCCTCAAGTTCGCGCCGGGGCCACCGATACAGGCCCTGAACAGCAGACCGGCGCACATCACGCCGCCAGTGCTGAAATTAGAGCCGCGGACGGGCGTCCACGGCACAGGTAAACCAGGAGTTAGTTTCATGGCACTTGTCA
>JBDHQY010000101.1:0-7687 GCA_039807315.1 Steroidobacter sp.
GCGCAAAATCGTATAGCTGCGACTGCGCCAGCACCTGATCGAACTGCCCGAGATAATTGAATGCCACCTGCGGCTCACGGCATTGGATCAACGTCGGGCTTCGACGCAGATAGCGCAGCGCCCCGAATCCCAGGCCGCGCTGCGGAATCCCTCGAAGCTGCTCCTTCACGGCCTTGATGGCCTGCCCGCAATCCCATTCGGCGCGAGACGCGTTCGCGAGCCTCAGCCGCACGGGGAACATGGACGTGAACCAACCCACCGTCCGCGAAACATCGACGTCGTCGAACAAATCTTCGCGGCCGTGACCTTCCAGGTTGATGACGATCTCGTCGCGGCGAGTCACGGTGTGGAACGCCCTGGCGAGCGCAGTCAGCAGGATATCGTTGATCTGGGTTCCGTACGCCGCAGGCACACGCCGCATCAGGTCATCGGTTTCCTGCGCATTCAGCTTGGCGACGACGACAGCGGAGTCGCCTTCGCTGCACTCTTTCGCGCTGCCCTCCCACACGACATCCGCGGCCGTCGCCCGCTCACGATTCCAATACGGGAGCTCCGCTTCGAACGCCGATGTCATCGAATTTTGTTCGAGTCGCTGACCCCATTCCTTGAACGACGTGGTCTTGGCGGGCAGCGAAACTCTCGCGCCGCTGCGCAACTGGCGATAAGCCGTCTCCAGGTCTTCCATGATGAGACGCCACGAGACCGCATCGACCAGCAAGTGATGAATGACCAGCAGCAGCCGCCCAGGTGCTGCTCCGGCGTCAAAATAGATCGCGCGACAGAGGGGGCCGTCAACCAGATCCAGGGAACGCTGGCAAGCAGCCGCACGCTGCTCCATGAGCCGGCGCCGGTCGTCATCGGACAAACCTGCGATGTCCACCACCTCGAGCGGAAAGATCGGCGACGATGTCGCAAAGTACTGAAACCCCTCGACCAGGGATTTCTCCGGCTCGGCCGAGCGGTAGCGCAGTCTGAGCGAATCGTGATGTCTGCCCGTCTCCTCCAGCGCGACCGCAAGCAAGCTTGTATCCAGCGGTTGTCTGGCGGCGAACAGAAATGCCTGATTCCAGTGATGCGGCTCCGCGAAGCGCTGCTCGAAGAACCAGCGCTGTATCGGCGACAACGGCACGCTTCCCGCAACGACCTCGGTTCCCCGCGCGCGCGCGCCGATCGATTTCGCCTGCCGAGCCAGTTCAGCGATCGTCGGATACTGAAATATCATCTTGGGCGCCAGCTGCCAGCCGGCATGACGGACCTGCCCGATGATCTGGATGCTCAGAATCGAATCGCCGCCGAGATCGAAGAAATTGTCATGGATGCCGATCCGGGGCTGGCGCAGCACGGTGCACCAGATCTCGGCCAGCAGTCGTTCGATGTCGGTGGTCGGCGCCACGTACGATCGCCCGTCCGCATCGTTATCCAGCTGCGGCTGCGGCAGCGCGCTTCGATCGATCTTGCCGTTGGGAGTCAATGGCAGCCGCTCCAGCACGACGAACGCGGAAGGCGTCATGTAGTCGGGCAGCTTGCGGGCCAGTTCGGTGCGCAGCACAGTCGATAGAGAAGGATCGCCGCTTCCGGTTGCGACGTACGCCACCAGACGCTTCGCTCCCGACGCATCGTCGCGAGCCAGCACCACGGCGTCGCGGACCTCCGCATGCTGGCAAAGCACGGCTTCGATTTCACCGAGCTCGATGCGAAAGCCTCTGATCTTCACCTGCGCATCCACGCGCCCCTGGAAATCGATCTGGCCATCGGCCCGCCACCGCACCAGATCGCCGGTCTTGTAGAGCTTTGCTCCCGGCTCCTGCGTGAAAGGATGCGCTATGAATTTCTCTGCCGTGAGTTCGGGTCGTTTCCAGTAACCGGCGGACAGCTGTGCGCCGCCGACATGCAGTTCGCCCGATACGCCGACCGGTACCGGCCGCAACTGGTCATCCAGAATGTACGCCGTGGTGTTCGGTAACGGACGGCCGATGGGCGGCGCTGCGTCCGAGGCGGCTGCCGCGGCAATATCGGTGCAGGTGCTGACCACCGTGTTCTCGGTCGGTCCGTAGTGATTGACCACCCGGAACGGCAACGAGCTGCTCGGCCAGTGATGCAACTTGTCGCCGCCCGTCAGCAACGCTCGCAGCCGACCGTGCTCGGGCCATGCTTCACGCAACGCCAGTTCCAGCAGCGGCGTCGGCAGGAACGCCAGCGAAATACCCTCGTCCGACAGCCACTGCACCAGCAAAGACGAATCCGCTCGCACCGCCTCATCCGGAATGTGCAGGCTCGCACCCGCAGTCAGATAAGGCCAGATTTCCCACACCGATGCATCGAAAGCCGGCCCTGCCAGCACCGTGGCCCGATCGTCCGGGGTCACGGCGTAGGCACGCTGGTGCCAGCCGATGAGATTGTGGAGATTGCAATGCCGGATGGGCACACCCTTGGGGCGCCCGGTCGAACCCGAGGTGTAGATCAGGTAAGCCAGCGAATCGTCGCGATCGTCTCCAGCCAGATCGGTGCTCTCGCATTGTTCGATGGCGGCCGATTCCGCATCGATCTGCACGATGCGTGCTCGACATTGCGCAAGGCGCGGCTGCAGATCGGATATGGAAAGGACCACCGCGACGCCGGCGTCTTCGACCATGAACGCGATTCGATCCGCCGGATATTCCGGATCGATCGGCAGGTAGGCGCAGCCGGCTTTCAGCACAGCCAGCATCGATACGATCGAATCGATGGAGCGTGGCATGCAGATCGCCACGACCTCTCCCGCCGCCACCGCAGTTTGCTGCAAATACCGCGCGAGACGATTGGCACGTGCATTCAACTGCTCATAAGTGCATTCCCTGCCGGCGGCACGGACGGCAAGACTGGTGGGCCGCCGGCGAGCATGAGCCTCCATTCTCCGGTGCGCGACTTCGACGGGCCCGAAGTCGGCGCGCGCGCCGCTCCAATCTACAAGCACCTGCCTGAGCTCATCGGGAGCAAGCATCTGCAGATCGCGCAGCGCCATGTCCTTCGCCGCCATGGCTTCCAGCAAGCACTCCAGGTGCCCCAGCAGACGATCAACAGCCGCTTCGTCCCAGCGCGCGCTGTCGTAGTCGATACGCAGACAAAGACGCTCGCCACCGTATGCCGCGAGCGTCAATGGGAAACTGGTTCGCTCGTAGAGGCGTAGTTCGCTCTCGGCCCAGACGGCTCCCAACGAGCGCAGCGTGAAGTCAAGTTTCTGGTTCTCGAATACAACCAGTGTATTGAACAGTGCCTGACCCGAAGGGACATCCGACCATGCCTGTATGCGAGTGAGCGGCGTGTGTTCGTGCTCGCGCGCCGCACTCCATTGCCTCTGCACGCCTCGCACCAGGTCGCGCACCGACTGATCTTCCTGCAGGCGTACACGGACCGGTATCGTGTTGATGAACAGTCCTACGACGTCCTTGCCCTTGCCGGCCTTGACCCGACGACACGCACGCGTGGCACCGAATACGACGTCCTTCTGGCCGCTGTACCTGCCGAGCAGCACGGCCCACGCTGACTGCAGGAGAATCGTCGGAGTGGTTCCCAGCTCCGCACGCAGCTTCTGAAAGGCGCGCGTCGACTCGACAGACAGGTAGATCTCTCGATCGGCTTGCCGCCGTACGGCAGCTGCCAAGGGCGACGAATGCCCCACCGCGATCGGTGTCGGAGTATCGAAACCGCGCAGAACATCACGCCAGTAGCGCTCGGATTCGGTGAGATCCTGCTGCGCCAGCCAAGTCACGTGCTCGCTGAAAGCAGGTGCCGGTTGCAGTACAGGTGACGTACCTTGCCGATGAGCGTCGTAGAACGTTGCCACATCACGCATGACCACGGGAAATGCGCGGCCATCCAACAGTATGTGGTGGAACGTCCAGGCGAAGATGTATTGCGCCTCTGCGGTACGAAACAGGTTCAACCGAAGAATCGGTGCCGTCCCCATATCGAAGCCGCGGGCACGGTCGCTCTCGAGGAATGCATCGAAACGCTGCTGCTGCTCGCTCGCCGACATGCGGCGCCAGTCCACGGCGAAGAAGGGAACGGCGACCGAGCGATGCACATGCTGAAGCGGTTCGCCATCCAGCCAGCTGAACGAGGTGCGCAGGATGGCATGTCGTTCGATGACCCGTTCCCACGCGTAGCGGAATGCTGCGAGATCCAGCTGTACAGGCAGTCTGCAAACCACCTGCTCGATGTCGACACCCGCCGCCGGTTCGGCGACGTGCAGAAAGAGCATGCTCTTCTGCAGAGCAGTCAGCGAATAGGTGGCTTCGATGTCCTGCACTGCTGCCCCCGACGTCCGATCCGCTGGCGCTGCATGCTGAAAGTTGGATTCGAACTCGGGCATCGACGACTCGGCTACGTGAAAAAGATCCCACAAGAAAACATCGGCTCACGGCTGTTGTCGTTCGAATATGCAGGTCCGGGCGTAGGGCCCGGACCTCGCCTGCATCGACACCGGGCGCTACACGCGATCCGCATGATAGCCGGCGAATTTCAACGAACTACACGCACCAACGTACCAATGTTACCTAATGGCTTCGCGTGCAAACTGTGACACGCCTTAGGGTTTGCGGCCGAAGCGAAATTCGGCACCGATACCCTCGCCAGCAAGCGTCGAAAAATCTGACACTTCGCGCGCCCCGATGCCGCTTGCAGGACCGCAACTCCGCGGCCATCGAGTAATGCACAGTTATGTCAGAAACGACGATGGTTGCCGGAGCGGTACAGTAAACTGCGAACCGCAGCACATTTATTTCACCAACGGACCGACCCAGCATGTCTACCGCCACCACCCGAGCACCGCGCGTCGATTGGGTCGATTTCGCCAAGGGCATCTGTATTTTCTTCGTGGTGATGCTGCACACGAACAATCACACGCAGCACGCCATGGAGGGACGCGGCTGGTTGCAGCACGTGGTCGATTTCGCCCTGCCCTTCCGCATGCCGGACTTCTTCCTGATCGCCGGGCTGTTTCTCAGCAATGTCATCAACCGGCCTTGGCGGGTGTACTTCGACAAGAAAGTCGTGCACTTCATGTATTTCTATCTGCTGTGGGCGTTCATCGAGTTCCTGTTGTTCGATCTGCGTTACGAGCTGCGCGGCACTCCCGAGGACAGCGCACCGCTGTGGCAGCATTTTCTGAGTATCTTCATCAACCCCGGCACTTCGCTCTGGTTCATCTACGCGCTGCCCATCTTCTTCGTCGTCACCCGGCTGCTGAAGAACGTGCCGTGGTGGCTGGTCTTTGCGGTGGCTGCGGTGTTGCAGAGCTCGCATATCTTTACCGGTTGGACCTTGCCCGATCAGTTCGCGCTGCGCTACGTCTACTTCTTCTCCGGCTACATCTTCGCTCCGTATATCTTCCGCATCGCCAACTGGGCGATCGACAATCCGCGCTGGGCGCTCGCCTATCTTGCGATGTGGGGCGTGATGGAAACCTATGTCGTCTCGAAAGGCTGGTCGCAGGTTTCGGGCATCAGTCTGGTGCTCGGCTATCTCGGCGCACTCGCGGTGATCTTCGTTGCCGGCCTTTGTTCGAAGCTGCCGCACATGAACTGGCTGCGTTACCTCGGCGAGCACTCGCTGGTCGTGTACCTTGGGTACTATGTCGCGATGTCGGTTTTCATCAAGCTACTCACGCCGGCGATACCGGATATCGGGACTGCGGCGCTGCTGGTCACGATCTGCTCGGTGGCAGCCACCATCGTGATGTATCGTTTGGCGAATGGTTCCAGGCTGGGATTCCTGTACACGCGGCCGGAATGGGCAAAACTACGGCTGATCCCTCGGCCCGGTCCCGATGTGGCGTTGGCTGCGACGCCTGCCGACTGGAAACCGGCGACCGAAACTCAGTCCAGCGCAACGACGGCGGCAAAGGGCTCTTGACCTGAAACTACAACCGCTGCTGCAAAATCCGGCGCGGGGTCGAATCCGGCGAGCAGCCAGTCGCGACGAGCAGTTGGCGGCCCCTCGATCCGCAGCAATCTGGCGGGACCGCTGGGCTCAAGCGACACGTCGAACGACCGCAAGGGAAAGGTCAAGCCGTCGCCGATGGCTTTCACGAACGCCTCTTTTCTGGTCCAGCAGTTATAGAAGGTCGCCGCCCTGAGATCGGTCGTCGCAGCCCGATAGATCGTATGCTCGTGCTCCGAGAAGACACGGGCCGCCAGGTCGTCCATGTCGGACAAGGACACTTTCTCTTCGATGTCCACACCGATGTCACGCGCCCGCGTCAGCCCGATGAGCCCCCAGCGCCCGGAGTGCGAGAGATTGAATTGCAGATCGGACCCATGGATCGCGCTCAGTCGAGGTTTGCGCTGACAACCGTATTCGAAGCTGATTCGGTCCGGATCCATATCGAGAATTCGGGCAAGATGCTGGCGCAGCCGGGCACGACCGATGATGTATCGTGCCCGGTCGGTCTCGAAATGAAATCTGGCCGCCCGAGCCCGCTCCTGCCCGTTGAGCAAGGTGCCGAGCCTACGGACCTTGGCTGCGTCAGCACTCAAATCCACCAGATGCAATGTCCCGATCGGCCGGGCGGTTGCGGCGGCTGATCCTGCGACAATGGACCAGGTCCGCTCGGCGGGCAAAGAATGTGAGCCAGGTTCGCGTGCTCCGGTCATGGCGACAATATTGTACCGGGCCGGCTCCGCGGGTTTAGCGCTTTCACCAACTGCACTCTGGAATCATGCAATCAATTCATTGGTACTTCTGGCGCTTGAAAAGCATGTCCTTGGCGGAAATTCTCTGGCGCGTCGGCGGGGTTGCCCAGGGCATCGGCGATCGCGCCCGTTTCGCGCTGGGCAAAGTACCTGCCGAGGCCGCACTGACGCGGACGAAAGTCCCACAGGCGGCAAAACCAAGTTTCCGCGTTAGCGACATGCAGCCAGCAGAATGGCGCACGCCAGCAGGCGATTCAGGGCAATGGCTGCAGCGCCTGATTGCCCAGGCAGACGAGATTGCCGATCATCGGCTGACGTTCTTCGACCTCAAGTCGCAGCATCTGGGTTCGCCCATCGATTGGCATCGCGATCACAGCGCCGGGGTCGCCGCGCCGAGAACCTACTCACCCTCGATCGACTATCGGGATTTCCAAGTTGCCGGCGATTGCAAGCTGGTATGGGAACCCAGCCGTCATCATCATCTCGTCGTCCTGGCACGCGCCTATCGCGCCACGGGCGAACGACGCTACGCCGCAGCAGTGGCAGAACAGCTGAGATCCTGGCTGCAGGACAATCCCTTTCCGATCGGCATGAACTGGCGCAGCGGACTCGAGCTCGGCGTGCGCTTGGTCAACTGGGTGTGGGCCATCGATCTGGTAAGGGATTCCGGCGTCCTCGACGGCGATCTGTGGGAGCAACTGGTCGAATCGGTCTACCTGCATTGCTGGGAGAATGACCGCAAGTATTCGCAGGGATCGTCATCCAACAATCACCTGGTCGGCGAGGCCGCCGGGGTTTATGTCGCCTGTGCATACTTCGACCAGATGCCCAATGCCGCCCGCTGGCGTGAGCGGGCACGAGACATCGTGGTTCGCGAACTGATTCGGCAGAGCTATGACGACGGCTGTACGCGTGAACACGCCGTGGGTTATCAGATGTTCGTGCTGGAGTTCTACATTGCGTGCGGCATGGCGGGACGGTGGCGCAACGAGGAATTCCCGGCCGAGTACTGGCGA
>JBDHQY010000102.1:0-7672 GCA_039807315.1 Steroidobacter sp.
CATGAGCCTGCGCGGTGGCGACTTCGAGCTGACGGTGGGCCAGGACTTCTCGATCGGCTACCTGGACCACAGCAGCACCTCGGTGCGGCTGTACCTGCAGGAAAGCTTCACCTTCCGCGTGCTCTCGCCCGAAGCGGCGGTGCCGCTCACGTACGCTGCGGCCGGGCCAGCCAAGAAGTAACCCACCGCCAGGCGAACTGGTCTGCGGGTCGATGAAATGAGACGATCCGCGCGTGCGCTGCCGCGAGCCAAGCTCCGTAGCGCCGACCTCGGCAAGCTCGTAGCGATGGAATGCGACTGCGGCCGCAAGCCCGGTGATCGTCGGCCGGCAACAGCTCCAAAATTCCGCAGCGATCGCCATCACGACAACGCCCATGGCAACCACAAGAAGGCATCGGCTCGACGTACCGGCAGAATGAGATTCTTCCGTCGCTCATTGATCGCACTGGGAGTGGCGGCCACGCTGCCCACGCTGCTGTTCACGGCCGTCGCCATTTTTTATTTCCTGCGCACCGAGCGCACCCAGGTCGAGACCGCGACGCTCGGCCGCAGCTTCAATATCGTCACGTTGAGCGACGCCGCGCTGCGCGGCGACCTGGGCGCATTGAGCGTACTGACCGCCTCCTCGTTCTTCGATACGCAGGACTGGCGAACTTTCTACCCGCGCGTGCAGCGCATCCTGAAGGCCAATCCCCAGTGGGCCACGCTGCGGCTGTTCGACCTGGAGAAAGGCGAAGAGATTTTCGATCTGCGCCGGCCGTTCGGCGCGCCGCGCCCGGCCACGCTGCCCGATGCGCAAGTCGCCGGGCTGCTGACGGACTCTACCGATCTGGTGATCGGCGACGTGCTGCGCGATCCCGAGCCGCTGATCTACCTGTACGTGCCGGTGCGCCGCGAGGAACCGGTGCGTCATGTGCTGGCCGCGGCGATTCGCCCGCAGGTCTTCCAGGACATCCTGGCCACGCAGGTTGCCGCCGGCACGGTCGCGGCCCTGGTCGACCGCAACGGTAATTTCCTGGCGCGCTCGCTCGACTCCGAGCAATTCATCGGCAGGCCCGCGACGCACTCCATGCGCGATGCGATAGGCAGCGGCAAACAGGGCTTCTATGCCGGCGTCACTCCTGAGGGACTCAAGAACTATACGGCCTTCTATACCTCGGCCTGGTCGGGCTGGTCGGCGCACGTGACGATCGCCTCGGCACTGATCGACTCGTCCATCTCCTGGTCGTTCTTCGTTGCCGCCGTCGCCGGGCTCGGCGCGGCCCTGCTCGCCGCATTGCTGGTGGTACTGGTGGTGCGCGACATGACGGAGCGTCGCAATGCCGAGGAGGCGTTGCGGCAATCGCAGAAAATGGAAGCGGTCGGCAAGCTGACCGGCGGCATCGCGCACGACTTCAACAATCTGCTCACGGCCATCATCGGCAATCTCGACATGATCCGCTCGCGCGTCGAAGGCAACGTGCGCCTGCAGCGCCTCTCGGACAATGCGCTGGAAGCGGCCCGCCGCGGTGCCAAGATCACGGCGCAGCTGCTGGCTTTCTCGCGCAACCAGCGCATGCAGCTCAAACCGGTCGATCTCATTGCGCTGTTCGACGGCATGAGCGGGTTGCTGCGTCAGTCCATCGGCCCGGCGATCGAAGTGCAGGTCGAGATCTCGCCCGACGCGCGCTTCGTGCTGAGCGATGCCAACCAGCTGGAGTTGGCAGTGCTCAACCTCGCCGTGAACGCGCGCGATGCCATGACCAACGGCGGCAAGCTGCACATCTCCAGCCGCCCGGCTACCCGGCTCGACGCGCGGGATCTGCCGAGGCGTCCCTACGTGGAGCTGCGGGTCATGGACACGGGCACCGGCATGAGCGAAGAGGTGCTAGCGCGCGCCATGGAGCCGTTCTTCACGACCAAACAGGTGGGCCAGGGCACCGGGCTGGGCCTGTCGCAGGTCTACGGCATTGCGCGCGAGTCCGGCGGCACCTTGTTCATCGAAAGCGAAGCAGGCCGCGGCACCACCGTCAGAATGGTGCTGCCGGCAGCGCAGGCGCCACAAACGCCGGAGCCTGCGCTGGCGGGCGCAAGCGACTCCCCCACCGTACCGGCGTCGAGCAACGGCCGCGAGGTCGCCATTCTGGTGGTCGATGATGACCGGCACGTGCGCCGCTTCGTATGCGAATCGCTGGGCAACCTGGGCTACAGCGTGGTCGAAACGATCAGCGGAGCAGCGGCGCTGGAGGCCATGCGCGAGCGGCGCTTCGATCTGCTGGTGGCCGACTACGCAATGCCGGGAATGAATGGCATCGAGGTCGCGCGGGCCGCCCAACGACAGCAGCCCGGAATTCACGTACTGATCATTTCCGGCTATGCGCAAAGCGCGGCGGTCGAAGCCGCGCTCGGCACGGGGCGCCTGCTGAAGAAGCCCTTCGATGTCACCGAACTGGCGATAGCGGTGAAGGAAGTCTTGCAGCCGCAGTGAAGCAGCCGCGCGCCAGCGCTGCTGGTATCCTGCGCCCGTTTTCAACCTGGCCCCTGCTACCCATGTCCTATTCGCTCCACGAATCCGCCGATTGCGTCACGCTCGTTCCGGCCACCAGGCCAACCGCCTCGGTCGTCTGGCTGCACGGGCTGGGCGCCGACGGCCATGATTTCGTGCCCATCGTGCAGGAGCTGCAGCTGCCGGCGTCGCTGGCGGTGCGCTTCGTGTTTCCGCATGCGCGACCGCGGCCGATCACCATCAACAACGGGCACGTGATGCGGGCCTGGTACGACATCAAGAGCCTGGAGCGCATGCGTCCGGAAGATGCCGCAGGCATCCGCGAGTCGGCTGGCGTGGTGGATCGCTACATCGAACAGGAAGTCGCGGCGGGAATCGCGGCGAACCGCATCGTCATCGCCGGTTTCTCCCAGGGAGGCGCCATCGCGCTGCATGCCGCCTTGCGCTATCCGCAACATCTGGCCGGCGTGCTGGCGCTTTCCACCTATCTGCCGCTGCGCGACACCGTGGCCGCCGAAGCCTCGCCGGCCAATCGCAATGTGCCGATCCTGATGTGTCACGGCGCGAACGATCCGGTTCTGTCCCAGGATCTGGGCAGCACTTCGCGCGATCTGCTCGAGGAGCTGGGCTACGCGGTCGAATGGCGCAGCTACCCGATGCAGCACCAGGTCTGCCTGGAAGAGATCGCCGACATCTCGGCCTGGCTGCAGGCTCGTCTGATGCCGCAGAACTGAAGCGCGCTCCGCGGCGTTGCCGCTGAACGCACGCGGCGCGCACTGAATGAGTGCCATCCGGCGAGGGCACCGATTCGCAGCTCGGTGCCCTCGCCGGCGGCCCTCCCGGCGGTCGCCGCCGGGATTCCTCGCAGCCTTGGCCGCCGTGCATCCGTGTTATGCGGCTCACATCGATACTGTCGGGTTGGACAGCTCCCTTCGCCTCGGGAAGTGCGTGGCCCCGGGTGCAGTTGCCGAGCGGAAATCGCGGGGTGCTGTAACCACGACGACTCTCTCCCATCTGCGCATCAGATGCTCTGGTTCGCACGCACTCGATCATGAGATGCGGCAGCCCGAGAAAGGGTTGCAAACGGCGCGCGGCGATTCGATCGACAGGACGCGCCGAATTTCTCCTTCATCGATTCTATCGATGCGGCGGGCGACACCATGTGCGTGCCCGACGGGCAGGAATTACATGCTGCGCGAAACCATGGAAGCGCTGGCGGCGACTCTGGAGCCGAAAATCTTGCCGCGCATGCATCGCCCGATCATGGTCGACGTGCGGCAGGTACGGCGGCCGCATCCGCACATCAACGTCGAGTACTTCCCGACGCTGCAAGACGGCCAGGAGGCCAGGCTCAGCCGCCGGTATCGCGACCAGGTTGACCGGCGCCTGCAACGCCGTCCGTGAGCACGGCTTCCGCGTGGGCCGCCGGACGCCGGCGCATCAGCAGTGGATGGCTCACCACCACCAGCACGATGATGGCAACACCCAGATAGAAGCTCGGTTCCAGCTCGCGCTGCTCGCCCAGCAGCAGGATCGCGAGCACGATGGCGTACACCGGTTCCATGTTGACGGCGAGCGCGGTGGTGAAAGCCGTGAGCTCGCGCAGCGCCACCAGCGACAACGCGAACGGCAACAGCGTGCAGCCGAATGCCAGCACGAGCAGGTAGATCGCATCCCGGTACGCCGGCAGCTCGAACAGCTGCCCGCCGCCAATGAACGGCGCCAGCACAGTAAGGAAAAGAGCGCCGGCACCCATCTCGATGCCGGTGACGCTGAGCGCATCGGACTGGCCGATGAAGCGCTTGTTGAGCGAACCGAAGATGGCGACGAAGAACGCCGATACGGCGCCGACGGCAATGCCCAGCCGCATTCCGCTCGGTGTGCCGCCCACCACCAGCATCACCCCGGGGATCACGGCCAGACCGAACAGCAGCTCGCGCGGATCGAAGCGCCGGCGCGTCAGCACCGGCTCGGTGAAGGCGATGAAAACCGGCGTCAAGGCCATGCAGGTCGCGGCCACCGAGGCGTTGGACAGCTTGATCGAGCCGTAGAACGCCAGCCAGTGCAGCGCGACCACCGCGCCGATGCCGGCGTAGATCCAGACCAGCCGGGACGACAGGCCGCGCAGACCGGACCAGAACTTGCCCACCAGCAGCAGCGTCGCCGCGACCAGCACCATGCGCCACCACACCAGCGGCAGCGCCGCCAAAGTAATGAGCTTGCCCAGCACCGCGGTGAAGCCCCAAAGGATCACGCAGAAATGGATCTGCAGCCAGGCGCGGGTATGGGCGGACATGGGGGTGAGCGTCAAATGCAAGAAGGCGGCTGTTTGGCCTCTACCGTATCAAGGCGCTGCGTGAGTAACTGCATCCCATAGAGGCTGCCTGCTCTGCCTTGCCCGATTCCGTTCTGTCATTCCCGCGCAAGCGGGGATCCATCCGTAGCTGCAGCCGCAAATGGCCGCAACCGCAAAGATGGAGCCCCGTCCCTGCCTGCGCAGGTGCAGGCTTTGCGCGGGAGCGACGACAGGGTGGCCCTCATTGCGGGGCAAACGGCTCGGCATTCCGTTTCAACGACAACTCCCCTTGCAAACAGCGGCGCCTCGTTTCAACGGCGGCACTCGCCTTTGGAACAACGGCCACCCCGTTTCAATACGCCTTCGCCCAGACCACCCGCTGCGCGCTGGGCTTGCCCGTGAACGGGCAAGTCCCCGGCTCGCTCTTCTCCAGCGGGATGCAGCGCACGGTCACGGACAGGTCATCCTTGATCCTGCGCTCCAGCTCGATGTCGCCGCCGAAGTGCGTCAAGGCAAAGCCGCCGTGGATGGGGGTCGGCATGTTCTCCTGCTCGCGCTCGGCGCTGAAGAATGCGTAGAACTCCTCGCGCGTGTCGATGCGGCGAGTGTGCTGGTCGCGGTAAGCCTTGGCGCGGGCGAACAGGCCGTCCTGAATGGACTGCAAGGTCGCGCCGACCGTCGCGATGAATTCGCTGCGCCCGACGCTCTGCTTGTCCTTGTGCCCCCGGTCGCGGCGAGCGACGAACACCGAATCCTTCTCCATGTCGCGCGGGCCGATTTCGAGCCGCACCGGCACGCCTTTCTTGATCCAGTGCCAGACCTTGTCGCCGCCGCGCTCGTCGCGCTCGTCGACGATGACGCCGAGCGGTCGGTCGGCGAAACGCTGCGCGCGCAGCTCCTGCGCCACCGACCGGCAGTATTCGAGAACCCGCGGCCGCTCCTCCTCGGAACGGAAGATCGGGATGATGACCACCTGCGCCGGGGCGATCCGCGGCGGCAGGATCAGTCCGTCGTCATCCGAGTGGGTCATGATCAGACCGCCGATGAGGCGGGTCGAGGCGCCCCAGCTGGTGGTCCAGGCATATTGCTGCGCGCCGTGCTGGTCCAGGAAACGGATCTCGCTGGCCCTGGCGAAGTTCTGCCCCAGGAAATGGCTGGTGCCGGCCTGCAGCGCCTTGCGGTCCTGCATCATGGCCTCGATCGAGAAGGTGTGGTCGGCGCCGGGGAAACGCTCGCCGGCGGTCTTCTCGCCCTTGATCACCGGCAGCGCCATCCAATCCTCGGCAAAGCTGGCATAGACGTTCAGCATCTGCATGGTCTCGGCCCGGGCTTCCTCGGCCGTGGCGTGCGCGGTATGGCCCTCCTGCCAGAGAAATTCGGCCGTGCGCAGGAACATGCGCGTACGCATCTCCCAGCGCACCACGTTGGCCCACTGGTTGATCAGCAGCGGCAGGTCGCGATAGCTCTGCACCCAGCGCGAGAAGGCATCGCCGATGATGGTCTCGGAGGTCGGCCGGACGATCAGCGGCTCCTCCAGCTCGCCCGCCGGGACCAGCTTGCCGTCGGGCCCGACTTCCAGGCGGTGGTGGGTGACCACGGCGCATTCCTTGGCGAAGCCTTCGACGTGCGCCGCTTCCTTCTGCAGGAAGGACAGCGGGATGAACAGCGGGAAGTAGGCGTTCTGATGCCCGGTAGCCTTGAACATGTCGTCCAGCACGCGCTGCATGTTCTCCCACAGCGTGTAACCCCAGGGTTTGATGACCATGCAGCCGCGCACCGGCGAATTCTCGGCCAGATCGGCGCCGCGGATGACCTGCTGATACCACTCGGCGTAGTTCTCTTCGCGGGTCGGCGAGATGGCGGTGCGGGGCTTGTTGCTCATCGTCAGGCGTGTCGTGGTGGGCGTCCGAAGAAGGCGCGATTAGAGCAGATTTCGCGGCAGGCCGTCTTCATCGCCTCGCCCGTCGTGGCGGTGGCGCGAAACACTGCGGGAGCGAGGCGAAGACTCGCAGTCCTCCCTCCTGCCCCGCTCCCTGGAAGGACAAGGCCAGGGAGTGGAACGCTTCCACCACCTCTGCCCTCTTGGAAGAGATCGCGCGAAGCACGGGGAAGAGAGGCGACTTCACCCGGCCGCTCTCTCCCTGAAAGCGGAGCCGTGCGACGGTATCGATCAGGTTTTGGCGGAAAAGCCCTGCTCCGTACGGCAACGAGTGGAAAGCGGCTCGCTGCCGGCGCGCAGCGAGCAGACGCGTCGCCATTTTGAAACATGTGCGAGAGACGCCGGCCGGAGTCGAATGCGCGTAACCGGAAATTCACCGCAACTAGAGACTGCATCACGCACGCGCAAACGTTAAACTGCGCGTGCTCGATTGCGCCGACACTGGTCAAGTGCGCATTTGTCCGACGCCGTCTTTGAGAAAGTCCGATTCTTGAACAACAAAGCTGCCCCTGCCGCGCGCGATGTCGCGTGTGAGCTCCGATTCGGTCAGGTAGGTCTGGTGCAGTTGCGACTGCGCAGCACGGACCCCGACGCCATTTTCGCGGAACTCATCCTGCGCATTACCTCGGCGCCGCAGCTGTTCGAGCGCGCGGCGGTATGCCTGGACCTGAGCGTGCTGGATCAGCTGCCCGATGAACCACTGGCGCGCGCCCTGATTGGTGCGATCCGCCGCGCCGGGATGCTCCCGGTCGGCCTCGCCTTCGACGGTACCGAGCCGCTCGCGTCTCTGGCTCAGGCGCTCGACATGCCGATGCTGACGCAGTTCCGGGCGCACGGAAAAACCGCGCCGGTCGTGAAAGCGGCGGTTCCGCCGCCACCCGCCGCCGCGCAGCCGGAGCCCGCGACGGTGCCGACCGTCACGCAGGAGACCGGATTCCCCGCCCTCATGCAT
>JBDHQY010000103.1:0-7528 GCA_039807315.1 Steroidobacter sp.
ATCGCCGCTACCGCGAGCGCCTGCACCATCTGTCGCTGGACGGGGCCGGGGACGTGCTGGATGCCGCCGAGTTCGTCGCCGAGCGGCGCGGCGTGGTCGAGATCTGGGACGAGGTCATGGAGGCCGTGGACTGAATCGGGGCGCGGATTTCGGCGCTTGCCTCCAGGCAGGCGCTGCTTTGGGCGGGTTTCTCCCCGGACGCCGCGCTCGCAGCGGCGCAATCTGCGATAATCGGTCCGAAATTCGTCCCGCGAGACTTTTCGCCCATGTCCACCGCCGAATCCGCATCCAAGCTGCTGCAGCCCAACGCCCAGAACCAGTACAACGTCACATCCGCGGACCTGCCGCTCGCCTGTCCCATGCCGGACATGTACCTGTGGAATTCCCACCCGCGGGTGTTCCTGCCCATCGAGAGGACCGGCTGGGCCAAGTGTCCCTACTGCAGCGCGGAGTACACGCTGCAGCGATAGGTACGCCCCGGGCCCCGCAATAGCGCGGGTCATTTCCAGGGAAGGTCTTGATTTGCTCGTCCCTCGTCATTCCCGCGTACGCGGGAATCCATCGGAATCAACGCGATAGACTCCCGCTGGCGCGGGAGTGACGAGTAGATATCGCCTCAGCGTCGGTGCAGCGCTTCCACGATGCCGGCCAGCCGTCGCTCCAGCAGTCGCGGCCGGTAGGCGATGCGATAGCCGCGCGCACTGTCGATCATGTCCGGCAGCGGCTCGAGCGGCGCGAAGCTGGTGGTCGGTTTCATGGCGACGCCCGCCGGCCCGGCGCGCTGGATCAGCAAGGTCAGCTCGTTGAGGTGCAGCTGAAAGTCGGCCGGCATCGGCTGCGAACGGTTCTCACGGATCGCGCGTGCCATCTCGGCGATGCCCAGCAGCTTGTCCAGGGCGTGAATCTCGCGGCTGCGCAGCCAACTCACGAACCTATGCTTGAGGGAGCGTCCGACGCCGCGTTCCGCTTCCACTGCGTGCGATTTCCAGCGGCGTATCAGCGGCAGCTTGCGCCCGCCGATGCCGAAAGCCCGGCCGAGCGAGGTGTGATTGCGGATGGTGTGGACCTTGCGGGCACTGAGGCTGACCCGCGAAAAACGCTCCAGGCGCACCGGCGAGCGATCGTGGAAGACATTGTCCACGCAGATCTCGCCCTGCTCGCCGATGACACGGAAGCGATGATCGCGTGGCGCAACCCAGCTGCAGGTGAGGCGCGCCGCGACTCCATTGGCGAAGGTGAGGCACGCGACCGAGAAGTCCGGCGTATCGGCCGGCGACAGCGGCGTGTCGGTCTTGTGCGCGACCAGCGCCTGCGAAAAAGCCGTCACCGACAGGACCGGCCCGAACATGGCGCACATCCACACCAGGTGATAGCCGGCGTGCTCGACGGTGCAGCCTTCCTGGAATTCCTCGGCGTACGGGAACGGCGCGCCGGTCGGGCTCTGCACTTTTTCCAGACCCATCAAGTGAGCGGGGTTGTCGTCGAGCTCGGCATAGACCAGCAGCGGTTTGCCGATGGCGCCCTCGCGCACGGCCTTCCACAAGGTGCCGACCGCGTCGCAGTAGAGATTGCAGGGTGCGCCGGTGAGTACGCGTGCGCGCGATTGGGCGATGGCAAACAGCTCGCGACTCTGCTCGAGATCGGTAGTCAGCGGTTTCTCCGAGTAGACGTGCTTGCCGGCCAGCAGGGCGCGCTTCACCGTATCGTAGTGGGAGCGGATGCTGGTCAGGTTGATCACGGTCTCCACTTCGGGATCGGCCAGCAGCGCTTCGTAGCTGGGATAGACGTGGAAGCCGTAATGCCGGCCGACGGTCGCGGCGCGTGCCGCGTCGATATCGAAAACGCCGCAGACCTCCAGCTCCGGATGCGCCCAGGCGGTGCGCATGTAGATGTCGAACACGTAACCGCAGCCGACGTAGGCGATCTTCATGGCCGGACCTGGCCTCTCATGCCGGGGAGTTCCCCAAGGATTCGTTCGCTAGCGCCTGGCGGATCCTATCCGAGGTGGCGACCACGGCGATACTGTCGCTCAGCGGCATGTTGGCGCTTTCCAGCGCGCCGCGCCGGACGCAGGCGCTCACTTCGTCCGCTTCGTAGTGAAAGCCGTTGCCCGCATAGCGGTAGTCGAAGCGGCGGCCGCGGCCGCGGCTCGAGCGGCCGGTGCGTTGGGCAATGTTGTGAACGAGGGCGTGTTGGCGCGCTCGCGCGCGCCAACCGAATTGTGTCTGCTCGACGTGGCGCGGCGCCTCGTGCGAAATGTGCAGCCCGTAGGGCCGCACGATCGAGCCGCGCACGCTGATCATTCCGTCGCTGCCCATAACCTGGAAGTCGTCGGGAGCCCAGGCGCGCAGGCTGACGAAGAACGAGCCGAGCACGCCGGACGGATAACGCAACTGGAATGCCGCGTCCTCATCGACGCCGGACGACCCGATCGTGCCCATGGCGTGCAGCAGCGTCGGGATGCCGAACAGCCACTGCGCCAGCGACAACGGATAGGGGGCAAGATGGGCGATGGCGCCGCCCCCGAGCGCGGGATTGAACATGCCGTTCGCGCTATCCGGTACCTGCGAGGTGCCGAAGTTGCCCGCAACCAGCCGCGCTTCACCCACGCTGCGGGTTGCGAGCTGGTCGCGCAGCGCCTGTGCGGCTGGCAGGAAGCGCGTCCACAACCCCTCCATGGCGAATACTGAGTTCGCGCGCGCAGCCTCAGCGATTCGCACGGCCTCGGCCGCGTTCGACGCGAAGGGCTTCTCGATCAGTACCGGGATGCCTGCCTGGATGCAGAGCAGCGCATGCGCAGCGTGTTCGGAAGGTGGCGTGGCGATGTAGACGGCATCGACGCCGCCCGCGGCAGCCGCTTCGGCGTAACCGGCAATCGCGCGGCTCACGCCCAGACCGGCAGCGAACTGCTGCGCTTTCGCCAGCGACCTCGATGCGATGAACGTCGCCTCGGCGTCGCGCGCGGCAGCCAGACCGGCTACGAATTTCGCCGAGACCGCGCCGGTACCGAAGATGCCCCAGCGAAAGCGTGCCATCCGCTTATCTGTACTCCTTGTAGCTCTTCTCTTCCACGATCCGCGAGCCGAGACGGGTATTGATCTGCCGCTTCACTGCGGCGCGTTCGTCGTTGGTGACGTAGACGGCGCGCGCCAGCTCGATGAACTTCGTATCGAACGCCTGGGCACGCTCCTGGTCGCGGATGTCGTCCTCGATGACCCAGAGCTTTTCGTTGATGCGCTTGAGCGCCGCCCATTCGGCTTCGATGCTGGTCGTGGCATGGCCGGAGCGCGCCCAGGTCTGTTCCAGCAGCGCCAGCTCGGTACGTACGTTGGCGACCTTGGCCGGGTCGCTCATGCGCTCGGACTTGATCTGGAGAATGGTGATCTTGTCGATCAGCTCACCGGGAGAGATGGGAACGAGAATGTCCTGCATGGAAACCACCTTGCTGCGAGGGGGCGGATTGTAAGCCAGAGACGCTCGAGGTTCTGCCGCCCCCCGGCGCATTCAGCCATTCCAGCCACGCCTGGAACATGAGCACGTTCCACAGGTGTGTATGCCATTTGCGACGGCCAGCGAGGAATTCGCGCCAGATCGCCGCAATCGGTCCGGGCTGGAAGTGCCCCTCGCGTGCCAGGCGCGCCGGATCCAGCTGCTGCTGCGCCCAATCGCGCAGCGCGCCCTTGAGCCAACCGCTCACCGGGGCGCCGAAGCCCTGTTTGGGGCGATAGATCAGCGGCTCGGGCAGATAGCGGCGCAGCAGCTGTTTCAGCAGCCATTTCTGCTGACCGTCGCGCAATTTCATGTCCAGCGGAATCCGGAACGCCAGTTCCACGACCCGGTAATCGAGCAACGGCGCGCGGGCTTCCAGGCCGACCGACATGGTGGCGCGATCCACCTTCGTCAGGATGTCCTCGGGCAGATACGTCAGCAGGTCCAGGTACATCAATTCATGCGCCGTATCGGCCCGCTGCAGCTGCAGCGCCGGGTCCGTGAACACGGTCGGATGTTCGCGGCCGTCGCGCACCACCGCTTCGGGAATTCGCCAGCGCGACACCCGATTCAGATACACGGCTGCCGCCGAACCAGCCTGCAACTCGCTTGCCAGCTGACCGAGTTTGCTGGTGCGCGCTTCCACCCGCGCATATCCGCCCAGCGCAGTGCCTGCGAGGCGGCGCAATGCTTCGGGAACACGCTGTTGCCATTGCCAGACATCGAGTGCGCGCTGATAGCGACCATAGCCGCAAAAGAGCTCGTCGCCACCGTCGCCCGACAAGGCGACCGTGACACTCTGCCGCGCCAGGTGCGCCACCAGGTAGGTCGGAATCTGCGAGGAGTCCGCGAAGGGCTCATCGAACATTTGCGGCAGCTGCGGGACCACCGCCAGCGCATCCTCGCCCGTCACATACAGCTCGGTATGGTCCGTGCCGAGATGAGCCGCGACGGCGCGCGCTGCGCGGGCTTCGTCATGGCGTGGATCGTCGAAGCCGATGGAGAATGTGCGCACCGGACGTTGCGACTGCGCCTGCATGAGCGCGACTACAGTCGAAGAGTCGGTGCCGCCGGACAGGAAGGCGCCGAGAGGCACGTCGGCATGCATGCGCAGCGCGACGGCATCGCGCAGCAGCTGGTCGAGCTGCTCGATCGTGTCGTTCGTGCTCAGCTTGAGGGGATCACCGAGCGCAGCGGCGAGCACCTGTTGTGCGTTCCAGTAGTAGCGGCTTGCGGTGCGCGGCGAAAAATCACTCGCGCCGCGAGCCGCGTCGGCGGCGTTCAGCGACAGGACCGTGCCGGGCAGCAGCTTGAAAATCCCCGACAGGATCGACCACGGCGCAGGCACATAGTCGTGGCGCAGGAACAGTGCCAGCGCCCCAGGATCGACGCGCGGCTGCAATTGCGGATGCGCCAACAGCGCCTTGAGCTCCGAGCCGAACAGCAAGGTGCGGCCGGCCCAGCCGTAGTAGAGCGGCTTCTTGCCGATGCGGTCCCGCGCCAGGTGCAGCACGCGCTCTGCACGATCCCACAACGCGATCGCGAACATGCCGTTGGCCCGGCGCAGCGCCTGCTCGAGGCCCCAGGCTTCGACGGCGGCCAGCAATACCTCGGTATCCGAATGTCCGCGGAAGCGCTGGCCGAGCTGGCTGAGTTCGGCGCTCAAGCTGCGGTAGTTGTAGATCTCGCCGTTGAAGACGATGACGTAACGCTGCGAGGCCGAGGTCATCGGCTGCTGGCCGTCGGGCGACAGATCGATGATGGACAGGCGGCGATGACCGAGGCCGATGCCCGCGGCGAGGTCGAGCCAGGTGCCGCGATCGTCGGGGCCGCGATGCGTCAGTGCATCGGTCATTGCGTCGAGCACGCGCTGCGGTTCGGCCAGCTGCGTTTCCGCCGACAGATATCCGGTGATGCCGCACATGCTAGAAACCGGCGGTCACGGATCGGTTCCGCCCAGGAGTTTGCCGGCTGCTGCGCGCGAGGCGGGGTTGCGTTGCATTTCGTAGTAGCGTAGGCGCTTGTACACGGCGTAGGACGCGCCCATCTGCGATACGACGTAGCCGCGGCCGCCGTCGAGAATACCCAGGCGCAGCACGTAATCCTTGAAGAAGGCGGCAATGAACACCAGTGGCGCCATCCATAAACGCACCGGTCGATCGCGTTCCAGCCAGTCGCGCGCCTTGAGCTCCGAATACCGCAGGATCTTCAGCTGGCGATGCACCAGGGTCGGATTGTGGTGATGCACGAATGAGTGCTTGAGCGTGACGGTCGGACCGTCGAAACGCAGCGACTCGTGCACGCGCGTGTCGGTCCAGCGCGCTCGGCCGCGATGGTAGAGGCGTCCCAGTCGTTCACCCACCATGGGTCGGTACCAGCGCATCGGCGCACCCATGTACCACGTCTGTCGCTTGAGGATCGCGCCGGCCAGGTTCGACTGCATCAGCTCGGGCAGGCGCGAGTGCAGTTCCTGCGCCAGCTCCGGCGACAGCGCCTCGTCTGCGTCCAGCACCAGGATCCAGTCGTGGCTGGCCTGCGAAGTTGCGAAATTGCGTTGCGGACCGAAGCCGAGCCAATCCTGATGCACCACGCGCGCGCCATGGCGCTGCGCCACTTCCTGCGTGCCGTCGGTGCTGCCCGAATCGATCACGAGTTTCTCGGCGGCAAATGGCACACTATCCAGGCAGCGGCCGATGACCGCCGCCTCGTTGCGGGCAATGAGCAGCAGGGTGAGCGGAAGCGTGGGCACCGACATGCCGTGAGTTTCACATAGCGCGGGCGGCTGTCACAGTGGCAGGCCAGTGGAAAGGAAGCGATTGACCGGGAGGATGGGTGTCACGATATCTGTTTTTCGTTTCCGAGCTCTACGCGCTGGCGATCCTGCGGCCGCTGCAGCAGGCGATTCGCGACCGCGGCGACGAGGCGGCCTGGTTCTTCGAGCGTGAATCGGTTGCTGCTTACGCGCGGACGGACGAGCAGCGGCTGTCGACCGTGCGTTCGGTCAGCGACTGGCGCCCCGATGCCGTGTTCGTGCCCGGCAACTGGGTGCCGCATTTCTTCCCGGGTCTGAAGGTCGAGGTCTTTCACGGTTTCAGCGTCGGCAAGCGCAGCGAGTCGCGCGGCCATTTTCGTGTGCGCGGCTCATTCGACCTGTATTGCACCCAGGGGCCGGACACGACCGTGCCGTTCGAGGCGCTGCAGCGCCAGCTGGGATTCTTCCGTGTCGAGCAAACCGGCTGGCCCAAGCTGGATCCCCTGTTCGCGCGCCGGTACACGGCCAAGAGCAGCGGGCGGCCGGTGATTCTTTACGCCTCGACTTTCACCGAGAGCATCACGTCGGCCCGCGCCCTGCGCGACACGATTGCAGCCAGCGCCCGGCGCGGCGATTGGCAGTGGCTCGTCACTTTGCATCCCAAGATGGCGCCGGACGTGATCGAGTCCTATCGCGCGCTGGAGGGTCCGCATCTGCGCTTTCAGATGACGGACGACATTCTGGAGCTCTATGCGCAGGCGGACGTACTGCTGTCCGACACCTCGTCCGTCGTCCCTGAATTCCTCACTCAACACAAGCCCGTGGTGACCTTCCGCAACCGCAAGCCCGGCCCGCAGCTGCTCGACGTCCAGGGCGAAGCCGAGGTCGTGCCGGCCCTGCAGCGTGCGCTGGAGCGGCCGCAATCGCTGATGGACGCCATTCGCGAATATGCGGATCGCATTCACCCTTACCGCGACGGCAGATCCAGCGAACGAGTGCTGGCGGCCACGGATCGCGCGCTCCGCGCGGGCCGCGATGGCTTGAAGCGCAAGCCGCTCAATCTGTGGCGCCGGCTGCAGGCGCGGCAGAGATTGGGGTATTGGGGGCTGTAGCTTTTCTCGAAGGGAGGGCCGCTTTGCGGTCCCTTGCTTTTTAGAGATGCTCTGATTTGCCTGTCACTCCTGCGTGAGCGGGGGTCCATCCTGCTCCTTCAGATGAATTCCCGCCCCAGCCTGCGAGGGGGCAGGCTCTGTGTGGGAATGAGCAGGAACGAGTAGGCCAGGCCTT
>JBDHQY010000104.1:0-7515 GCA_039807315.1 Steroidobacter sp.
AACATGCCTTTGCCGGCCAGCCAGTTGGTCAGGTACATGGAGGAGGTCTGCGCCTTGAGCTCCTCCAGCGTCGAGGCCAGCGTGCCACCGAACACCACGTCGTCCTCCTTGCCCTTCACCTTGTACTCGTGCGAAGGCCCGAGATTGTGCGCTGCCTCGTGCAGCAGCGAGCTGATCAGCGTTTCGCGCGGCGTGGTGGTGGCGAGCGCGTTGGTCGCCTTGCAGAACATGGACGACATCAGCTCGGCCTGGGTGTCGCGGCTGTCGGCATCGGTGTAGAGATTGGTCATGGCGACGGTCCGTCCGCCCTTCTCCGCCACCGGCCCCCAGTTCGGCAGCGACTGGCCGATGGTGGCGCCGTGCGCGTTGCGCTGATCGCCGGCGTTGAGCACCACGTCGATGAAGTCCGGGATCTTGAAGTTCACCTCGCGCGCCTGGTACGGCTTCTTCGCCATCGCCGCCAGCGCGTTCTCCATGTCGCGCTTCAGTGGATCGAGCTTCTGCTGCCATTCCAGCGATTCGGGATTGATGCGCGCCAGCTGCAGCGCGAAACCTGCTTTCCAGGCGCAGGGTTCGTAATAGACCTCGTCGGGCGCGATGCGCACGTACCATTTGCTGTTCTGGGCGTTCATCGCCACCCAGGCCTGGTTGGCCGGCTCCCAGTCGTTGTTGCGGAAGGCGTTGGCCGCCGCGGTCAGATAAGCCTTGAGTGCCGCCTCATCGTCGCCCAGACCGGAAGCCGCCGATTCCAGCTCCCTGGCGACGCTGCCCATGTCCTGCTCATAGGCTTCGGTGTACGGCATCTTGCGGTATGTGCCGGGCTGATCACCGGCAACCACCGTGCTGAAATGATCCATCAACTCGGCCGAGTTGCGCGCCTTGGCCAGTTGCTCGCAGAACTTCGGATCGCTCTGGATATCCGGCGGATACAGCCCGACGACACGTGGCGGCTTCTGGGCGAGCGCGCTGCACGCAGCTTCGTTCTCGGTCTTCGGCGCTTCGCAGTACGGCGACTGATTGCGATAGAACAGCGCGCGGCTGGCGCGATCGTCGTCCGGAATTCCCGCTTCCATGCCGAACACGCCTTTCTGCCGGGCGTAGATGCGTTCGATGGAACGGGCCGCATTCATCAAGTGCCGGACCAGATTCTTGTCGGCGGTCGTGGCCTGCGCCAGATCGGTCGCGACCAGCGTCGGACGGCCCTGCGCCAGCTCCTCGATCACCAGCTTCTGGCGGGCCTGCTCGGCCGGATCGCTCGGCACCGGATCGGGCTTCAGCATCTGCTGGTAGGCAATGTCGAACGCCCGGGTGAACCTGCCGGCCTCATCGATCCACAGACTGCGCTCGCCCTGCGGAATGCCGCTGAGCACCGCCAGCTCCGCCGGCTCGATGTTGCCGTTGCCATTGGCGTCCTCGCGCCAGAACAGCGGCTGGAACAGCTCGGCGGCGCGCTGATTGAAATCGGCGCGTGGTATCGCGGCATAGGGCCCGGTCGGGCCGGAGGCTGCGGACTGATCCCGGTTGCAGCCGGACACGGCTGCGGCCAGCACCACGGCAACGGCGAGAACGATGGGAGTACGGCGACGGGATGGACCAGTCATACGAACGCTCCTTGGACTCTTAGGTTGGCAAGGGACTGTGGCGACGCGGCAGCTGCAGCGCCGACTCGATGGTGAAAGCGAAACCCTCGGGAACGATTTCCAGTTTCTTGGCGCCCTGGCGCGGCAGTGGAATGCGCGACTGGTAGCAGTAATTGATGATGGCGGCGGCGATCAGCGGCAGCGTAAAGCGCCGCTGCTCGACCTGATCGTCGGCAAACCTTATCGAGAGCACCAGACACCCCTGCTCGCCCTGCTCGACGCTCGCCGCCACGAGCGTGGCGCGCGACAGCTCTCCGCAACGGTCGCGGTCGAGCTGCAGTATGGCATCGACCACGGTATCCAGTGGCAGGACCAGCCGCCGTATTTCGCGTATGGAGACTTTCGCCATGGCTCCCTCAATCGTACCGCCTGTGGCCCGAAGCGCCAGAAGCAGATGGAAGTATAGTAGGCTCGCGGCTCGAACCATGCGCGGCGAATATCGACCATGAAGGCGCTGCTGGCCACGCCGCTTCACGACGGAACTGCGGCACGCGAATTCATCACCGGTCTGCTGCAGGCCCATGGATTGTATGCCGGCTGGATCTGCCTGGAGGGCCAGGCCAACATTTCGCGGGCCCGCGACCTGCTGGCGGCACAGTTCCTGGCGACCGATTGCAGCACGCTGGTCTTCATCGACGGCGACATCGGCTTCGGCTACCAGGACCTGCATTACCTGCTGAGCTCGCCATATCCGCTCACCGGCGGACTGTATCCACGCAAGGCAGCCAGCAGGAAATGGGTGTGCGTGCCGCAGCCCGAAGAGCTGCCTCCGGTCGCCGGACACCCGGAACTGCGCCGTGTCCAGCGCGTCGGCACCGGCTTCCTGCGCATCGACCGCAGCGTGTTCGAAACCGTGGTCGACGCCGGCCTGGCGAGCGCCTTCGCACTCGATGGCAAGCAGCTGCATCACTTTTTTCCCAGTGGCCTTCTGGACGGGGAATTCCTTTCCGAAGACTATTATTTTTGCGAACTGGCGGCGCGTGCCGGTTTCGGCGTGTATGTCGACAACCGCATCCGGCTGCGGCACGTAGGCCGGCTGGTATACCAGCGCGACTGAACGATACGAATTTCGGCTTCGGAGAAATGGGAACAGTGAACAAGCATCCGACGGGCGTGCAGCCCCTTGCCCAGGCGGTGCGCCGCATCCTGATGGCCTCGGCCCTCGCTCCCGTCTGCTTGTTTTCTTCCGCGGCCCTGGCTCAGGAAGTCTCGCTCGTCGCCGATGCGGGCCCGGACCGCACCGTGGTGGACAGCGATGCCATGCCAGGCGAGAGCGTGACCCTGGATGGCTCGGCGTCGCTCGGCGCGATCAGCTCCTACGTGTGGACCGACGCGCAAGGTGCGCAAATCGCCAGCGGCCCGACCCCGACGGTGCGACTGCCCGACGGCGTCAACGCCATCACACTGACCATCACCGAGGAACTTGCCTCCTCCTCCGAGACTTTGCTCACCTTGACCGCCACTGCAACCGTGAATGTCACGGTGCAGCCGACCGCCGCGCCGATCGCCGATCCCGGTGCCAGTCGCAGCATCGCCGATACCGACGGCAAGCCCGGCGAAGCGGTAACGCTGGACGGCTCCGCCTCGACCGATCCGGACGGCAGCATCGTGTCCTACCAATGGTTCCACAACGGCGAGACCTCGCTGGGCAGCGGCGCGGTGCTGCGCAACGTGCCGCTGCCGGACGGCGACAACCTGATCACGCTGGTGGTGACCGACAACGTCGGCAATACCGCCTCGGGCAGCATGACGCTGACCATCGGCGCTGCCGAGCCGACATCCAAGCCGAGCCTGGTCAATGACAACCTCAAGCCCAATGCGCGCGCGGTCGCCCGGAATCTCGACGGCCTGTGTGCCCGTCTCACGGATCTGGGCTCGGGCGAAACGTTGCTGACACCCGAGCAGAGCGATCTGCTGGCACGCTGCAACGGCATCGGCGAAAGCAGTGTCGCCGAGCAGGCCAACGCGCTCGACGAGCTCGGCGCGCAGGATCTCAATGCCATTCGCACGCAGGCGCTGCTGTTCTCGCGCACGCAGTACCAGGGCGTCATGGATCAGTTGCTGGCGCTGCGCGGCGGCGAACGCGGCATCTCCGTTGCGGGGTTGAGCCTGAGCGTCGCTGGCCGGATCGTTCCAGCGGAACAGATAGCGCAAAGCCTCAAGCAATTGCTGGGCGGCGGTGCCAGCTCCGACGCCGAGCAGCCCGGCGGGCTGTTCGGCAGCCGGCTCGGCCTGTGGCTGCGCGGCAATTACGGCAGCGGCGACAAGGGTGCCTCGTCGGCCGATCGCGGCTTCAAGTCCGATCAGTGGGGCTTCACCGGCGGGGTCGATTACCGCTTCGGCGAAGCGGCAGTGGCCGGCCTCGCCGTCGGCTATGGACAATCGGACATGGATTTCCGTCCGCTGGGTCAGGGCAATCTCGAGACTGCCGCATGGAGTGGCTCGCTCTACGGCTCGGCCTATCTGGGCAACTTCTATTTCGACGGCGTGTTCAACTATGCCGGCACCGACTACGACTCGCAGCGGCGCATCCTGTATTCCGAGGCCGGCACGGCCGTCGACCGCACTGCCAGCGGCGCCACACGCGGCAAAGCACTGAGCGGCGGTCTGTCCGTTGGCTATGACTTCGTCGTGGGCGGATTCACTTTCTCACCCACGCTCGGTTACTTCTACGTCGATACCCGCATCGATGATTTCACCGAGCGCGGCGCCGGCGGCTTGAACCTCGCATACGACGAGCAGAACTACCGATCCGCCACCGGCAATGCCGGCATCAGGATCAGCTACGCCTGGAAGATGCCCTGGGGAGTACTGATACCGCACCTGCGCGGCACCTACGTGCGCGAGTTCGAGGATGCCACCGAAGTCTTCGGCGTACGCTTCGCCAGCGATCCATTCGCCAGCGCCGCGAATCCGACGCCCCCCATCATCGTGCGCACCGACGAGCCGGATACTTCGTATTTCCGCTGGGCCGCAGGCCTGTCGGCGCAACTGCCCTACGACATCTCCGGCTACTTCGAATACCAGCGACTCGGCAGCTTCCAGTATCTGGATTTCCAGGACTTCACGGTCGGCCTGCGCATCCAGCACGCCTTTCGCTGAGCCGGTCGCAGATGCAGCTGGCGGCGCCGAGCGTCCGGTAGGTCGAGCGGACATCAAGCGCCGGCCGCTGCCTAGCCATGATCGCCGTGGCGGACCATTCGACGGCCGCCACGACGCGCTCCGCGGATTCGCTATTCTTTGCTATTTGGCGGCAGGCAGCCGGCTGGCGAGAGCCAGCAGATAGTCGCTGAATTTCTGGCCCAGGCTTTCATGCTGCAACGCGTACTCGACCGTGGCCTGCAAGTAGCCGAGCTTGCTGCCGCAGTCGTAACGCTTGCCTTCGAATTCGTACGCGTAGACGTTTTCTGCTTCCAGCAGGTCGGCAATCGCGTCGGTGAGCTGGATTTCGCCACCGGCACCGCGCTCGGTCTTCTCCAGCTTCTCGAAGATGCTGGGGGACAGCAGATAACGACCGACCACCGCCAGTGTCGACGGTGCATTCTGCGGGCGCGGCTTCTCCACGATCTGCCTGATGCGGCTGACGCGACCGTCACGCTCATCGGTCGCGACGATGCCGTACTTGTCGGTCTCGGCACGCGGCACGGTCTCCACCCCCAGCACACTGCCGCCACGCTCGGCGTGAATCTCGGCCATCTGTCGCAGGCAGGGTGTGCCGGCATCGATCAGATCGTCGGCCAGATGCACGAAGAAGGGCTCGTTGCCGACCACCGGCTTGGCGCACCACACCGCGTGTCCCAGACCCAGCGGCGAGGGCTGGCGGATATAGATACAGCTGGCCCAGGACGGCACGATCTGCTTGAGCGTCTTGAGCAGCTCCGCCTTGCCCTGCGCCTCCAGCGCCTCTTCCAGCTCGCGATCGCTGTCGAAATGATCCTCGATGGCGCGCTTGGAGCTGCCGGTGATGAACACCAGCTTGCGCGCGCCGGCCGACAGCGCTTCCTCTGCGGCGTACTGGATCAGCGGCTTGTCGACGATGGGCAGCATCTCCTTGGGGCTGGCCTTGGTGGCCGGCAGGAAGCGCGTGCCACGCCCGGCCACCGGGAACACTGCCGTCTGAATCTGCTTCGTCTGGGTCACTGCCGCATCTCCATCGCCATTTCGATGCCGGCCATGATAGCCCAAGGCGACAGATGGCAAGGATGACGCCTGTCCCAGACAGGCGTCATCGCGGCTTCGCCGTCGGCAATCAACCGGCTTTCTTCTCGGCGCCGTCTATGCGGATGTTGGCCCTATTGCGCTCCAGGGTCTTGGCACCGATGCCTTTGACCTTGCGCAGGTCGTCGGCGCTCTTGAACGAGCCGTTCTTCTCGCGATACGCGACGATGGCCTGCGCCTTGCTCAGTCCAATGCCCTGCAGCTCCTTGGCGATGGTTGCCGCATCCGCCTTGTTGATGTCCACCGGGCCGGCCCAGGCCAGCAGCGGCAGCAGGCTGGCGATCAGCACCTGCACCGACCGGCGCGTCAGCTGTGAAACGGGATGATACGGGTTCGACATGGCCTCTCCTTGTGCCTGTAAGTGACTGGGGAAGAAAGCCGGCTCAGCCGCATGGGCCAACCGACAGCGGCAAGGATGCGGCGCAGAGCGCCCGCAGGCCCGGACAATAATTGGGGATTCAGCGCAGAAATGCGTAGCGGCAGCGTTTCAATCGCTGCCGTCGTCATTCGCAGCGACGACACGCGCCTTCGATTCCGCCAGCCGCAGTGCACGGCGCAAGCGCCCTCTCTCGCCAAGCAGCTCTGCAACCCAGTAGACGCGCCAGGCGAGCCCGGCCAGCAAACCGACGGTGAAGGCGATGACGAGCGCAAAGCCCAGCGGCGAGACCACGCGGCCGAACGCCAGCTCGATCTCCACCCGGCCGGAATTCAAGGCGCTGACCACCAGGGCCAGCAAGGCGGCAAGGGCCAGGGAAGCAAGAAAGAGAAAACGGCGCATACGCTGCGATGAGCGTGACGGCGGATCAGTCGCGAATGGCGTTGTCGGCGCCGTCGTTGACGCGTTCGCGCAGATCCTTGCCGGGCTTGAAGTGCGGTACGTTCTTACCGGACAGAGCGACGGTCTCACCGGTCTTGGGATTGCGTCCCTGGCGCGGCGGCCGGAAGTGCAGCGAGAAGCTGCCGAAGCCGCGGATCTCGATGCGGCTGCCCTGGGCCAGGGCATCGCTCATGATTTCCAGGATCTGCTTCACCGCCAGCTCCACGTCCTTGGCGGGCAGATGCTTCTGCTTGGCTGCAATGAGCTCGATGAGTTCCGATTTGGTCATGCTCGGGCCCGTTGTTGTTCTTCCACCGCTCGATCGCTTGCGCTGAAGCGAAAGCGCGGCGGGGACGCTTCAACCGTCCCCGCCGCGATCCGGTCAGTTGGAGTCCTGGCCGCTGATCTGCTCCTTGAGCAGATCGCCCAGGCTGGTGCCGCTGGAGGACTCGCCGGCGCGGTAGCCCTGCACCGCTTCGTTCTCTTCGTGGATCTCCTTCGCCTTGATCGACAGGGCGATGGTGCGGCTCTTGCGATCGACGTTGGTGAATCGCGCCTCGACTTCCTGGTCGACCTTCAGCACCGTGCGTGCGTCTTCCACGCGGTCGCGCGACAGCTCGGAAGCACGCAGATGACCTTCGACGCCGCCGCCGAGATCGATGATCGCGCCCTTGGCGTCGACTTCGCGCACCGTGCCTCTGACGATCGTGCCCTTCGGGTGCTCGGCGATCCAGGTCGAGAACGGATCCTTCGCCAGCTGCTTGATGCCCAGCGAAATGCGCTCGCGCTCCGGATCGATCGACAGCACCATGGCTTCGACCTGCTGGCCCTTCTGGTAGT
>JBDHQY010000105.1:0-7503 GCA_039807315.1 Steroidobacter sp.
AACAGGCGATTCACGCCCGGATCGTTGAAGCGGCTGGCGATGGTCGGAAATACCGGCACCTGCTCGTCCGGCAGGTGTGCGCGATCCTTGTGATTGCGGCGCCACTGCTTGCGCACGTCGCGCAACGCATCTTCCGCACCCCGCTTCTCGAACTTGTTGAGCACCACCACGTCGGCAAAGTCGAGCATGTCGATCTTCTCCAGCTGGCTGGCCGCGCCGTACTCGCTAGTCATCACGTAGGCGGAGACGTCCACCATATCGGTGATCTCGGTGTCGGACTGGCCGATGCCGGCGGTCTCGACGATGATGAGATCGAAATTCGCCAGCTGCAGCAGACCGATCACGTCCCTGAGCACGGCGCTGGTCGCCAGGTTCTGGCGCCGCGTGGCAAGCGAGCGCATGAAAATGTTCTCGGCCGCCAGCGAGTTCATGCGGATGCGATCGCCCAGCAGCGCGCCGCCGGAACGGCGACGGGTCGGGTCCATCGCGATCACCGCAATGTTGCGGTCCGGAAAATGACGCAGAAAGCGCTGCAGCAGTTCGTCGTTCAAGCTGGATTTGCCGGCGCCGCCGGTGCCGGTGAGACCGATCACCGGAACATGGCTCTTGGCCCGGGCACTGGCGCGCCGGATCATGTCGCCGGTGGCATCGCCCTCCTCGGCGGCTTCGAGTGCCGAGATGGTTTGTGCCAGCTGGTGATGATCGCGCGGGTTGAGCGGCCGGAATTCGAACTCGGGCTTGGGCACGGCCAGCACGCGCTGGAACACGTCGTCGATCATGCCGTCCAGACCCAGGCGGCGACCGTCCTCCGGCGTGTAGATCTTCTCCACGCCGTGCTTCTCCAGCGTCTCGACTTCATGCGGCGCTATGGTGCCGCCGCCACCGACGATGACGCGGATGTGCTCGACACCCTGCTCGCGCAGCATGTCGACCATGTAGGCGAAATATTCGTTGTGGCCACCCTGGTAGGAAGATACGGCGATGCCGTCGGCGTCCTCCTGGATAGCGGCGCGCACGATCTCGGCCACGCTGCGATTGTGTCCCAGGTGAACGACTTCGGCGCCGTGCGACTGCAGCAGGCGGCGGATCATGTTGATGGCCGCATCATGCCCGTCGAACAAGGAAGCGGCACTGACGAAGCGCAATGGCTGATCGCCTCGATTGGCCGCCTGCGCACCTGCTGGAACCGCCCGAGCCACTGTTCCGGAACCCATAATTCTGCCGCCTCTAGCTTGACGAACCGACCGGATTGAATCTTTCACGGCCCGCGCCTTGGCGCTTTCGCCTCTCGGCCGCGGGAGCGGCCGGAGTCGATTCCAGCCGTGACGCCCGGTGAAGCTGGGCGACAAGGTACTCTGCCGTATATTCTATACTCGCCAGTATATTTAGGGGTGCGCTGGGCGGTCAACGCTTGGCGCAGTGCAGCAAGGCGCAAGGTATGATCCCGCGCCAGATCTCGGCAGGAGTTCGGCAGTGGCGGTCAGACAGGCGCGCAAAAGCATCATCACGGAAAGCGTCTCACCATGGACGCCGGTCGATGCCCGCGTGCGCGATCGGAAACGCAAGCGTGACGCGGTGATCCTCGTGGCAGCGCGCGCCTTTCGGCAGCACGGTTACCACAACACTTCGCTCGACGACATCGCCAGCGAGCTCAACGTCACCAAGCCGACGGTCTACCACTACGTCGCCAACAAGGAGCAGCTGCTGTTCGAGTGTTTCCGCGCCGGCTTGCACCAGATCATGGAAGCGTTCGAGGAGATCCGTAACTCGAACGAGGACGCGCGCACCCGCCTGGGCGCGGTAGTCACCCGCTACGCCGAGGCCATCACCTCGGATTTCGGCGGGTGCATGGTGCAGGCGGAGAACCAGGATCTGAGCCCCGCCATGAGCCGCAAGGTCAAGGCGCTGAAATCCGAGATCGACCAGGGCATCCGCCAGCTGCTCAAGGAAGGCATCGCCGACGGCTCGATCCGCGACTGCGACGCGAAAATGGCTGCGTTCGCCATCGCCGGCGCGCTCAATTGGATCGCTCATTGGTATCGCAGCGATGAGCCGCTGACGGCGGTCCAGATCGCCGAACGCTATCTGCAACTGTTCGAGCTTGGACTGCGGCCTCGCTGACGCGCCGGCGGAGAATCCTCATGGGTCATCGGTTGAGCAAGATCTACACCCGCACCGGCGACACCGGCACCACCGGATTGGGTGACGGCACGCGCGTGCCGAAAACGCACGGGCGCATCGAAGCCTACGGAGCGGTCGATGAAGCCAACAGCGCCCTGGGCATGACCCTGGCTGCGAGCGGCCTGCCGGACGACATCGTCCGCCTGCTCACCGAGATCCAGCACGATCTGTTCGATCTCGGCGGCGAGCTGGCAGTGCCGGGCTATCGCGCCATCCAGCAGGAACGGATCGACGCGCTGGAGCAGGAGCTGGACAAGCTCAACGAGAACCTGCCCATGCTCAAGGAATTCATCCTGCCCGGCGGCGGTCCGGCCGCAGCGGCTTGCCATCTGGCTCGCACCATCACGCGCCGCGCCGAAAGACAGGTATGGCGATTGATGGAAACCGAATCCGTGGCCACCGAGGTGCCGCAATACCTGAACCGGCTTTCCGATCTGCTCTTCGTGGTCGCGCGTGTACTCGCACGGCACGAGAACGGCGCCGAAGTGCTCTGGAAGCGCAATCGCGGCTGACGAAGGAGCTCACTTAACTCTTGGTCATTGCCGCGCAAGTGGCGATCCACCTGCAGCAGATGGACTCCCAGCCTGCTGGAGTGACGAGCAGATGGCGTCCTGCAAGTCCTACGCAGAAATGCCCCGGCCTAGAACCAGTTGTAATTGAAGCTCACGCTGATGCGTTCGCGCTTCACCGGGTTCGGCGCCACCTCGTGCCGCAGCCAGCTTTCGAACAGCACCAGTCCGCCCGCTTCGGCCGGCAGCACGTTCCAGGGCCGGTGCTCCGGGCGGCAGTTCGACTTGCGCGGCGGCGCCGCCATGAATCGGTCCAGCCGCGGATCTTCGAATTTGATCCCGGGCGAGCCGCGCGGTGTCTGCACGTAGTAGGTGCCGCTGATCGTGGCCAGCGGGTGCAGGTGCAGACCATGCGCCACGCGCTGCGGCATCACGTTCACCCAGCAATCCGTCATCGTCAGCGGCCGCGCCTCCAGATCCAGCTCCAGCGAGCGCGCGTAGGCTTTGACGTGCCGGTTCAACTTGCGCTCGAGCGCCGCGAACGTCGGTGACACCTGGTGCATGTGCGCGACGGAGTTGTACGAAGTGTAGCCACCCGGGTAGTTCTGCTTCGACCAGCGCCGGCCGGCGGCGTCATCAGCGCGCAACTGCAGACATTCGCGCAGCAACCGCCCGTTGAAGTCGGACCAGCCGGTCTGCGGCAGCCGTGCCGTATACACCAGCGTTGGAAACAGGGCCTGGGTCGCCATCAGGAATCGATCCGGACAGGAGTCATGGAAATTGGGGCACCCTGCCGCCGAGGTATCCGGCACCTCGCAACGGCTCGCACGAAGTCCACCGCAACATGTCGCACCGGTCTGCAGCCGATGAGGCTCCGCAGCGCACTAGACATTGGGAAACAGCGCAATCACGTTGCGCGCCGCCAGCACCATCAACACGACGGACGAAAGCGAAAAAACCAGGAAGCGCAGCGGGACGAAGTTCGACGTGCACTGGATGAGCGAATGCACGATGCGCAGTCCGACGTAGGCCCACGCCAGCATCGCGTTCGCCGGATCGGCCGTGCCCGCCAGGTGCGTGTAGATCGCCAGCACGTAGAAGATGGTCGGCTGCTCGTGCAGATGGTTGTAGTTGTCGGCGATCTGCTGCACCGATACCGGCAGCGCATCCAAGTCGCTCTTGCGCTTGATGCGTTTCGGGTTGATGCGTGCGGCCCGCATTGCGGGAAGGCGCGTGGCGTACATCCAGACCCAGATGACGAAGGTCCAGACGATCAGCGCCAGCATCGGCGTCAGCATGTCCAGAGGCATGATCGGACTCCCAGGTGAACCCCACCCGTCGCTATCGTTTGCGGGAAACTTCGCTCGCGTAAGTCTCGGGCTTGAAACCTACCAGCAGCCGGCCGCCGCCGAGGTCCAGCACCGGACGCTTGATCATCGACGGCTGAGCCAGCATCAGCGCGATGGCCTTGCGTTCGTTCAGCCCGGTCTTGTCCGTATCGGGCAACTTGCGGAAGGTGGTGCCGGCCCGATTCAGCAGCACCTCCCAACCCAACTCCTTGCTCCAGCGCTCCAGCTGCGCGCGCGCGATGCCAGCGAGCTTGTAGTCGTGAAAATCGTACGCGATGCCGTGATCGTCCAGCCAGGTCCGGGCTTTCTTCATGGTGTCGCAGTTCTTGATGCCGTAAAGGGTGGCGGGCACGTCCACAGTCCTCGATTGAACGCCGGCCGGCAGGATATCGCGCCGCTCGCGTCCGAAGAAGACCGACGAACCGCTGTGGCAGCTCAACGTTGATCCGGGCGTGTCGCTTACGCTGCGAGACCACGCTGCGGCTACGCTCTACAATCGCAAGATCGCCCGGGTCGGAAGTAGCCGAAAGGAGTGAGATCCCATGCTGGCAAAGATTGGCTCGATCACTGCCGTGAGTGCAGTCTCGTTACTTCTCATCGGTGCCGATGCAGCGACCCAGGAAGCTGCAACCGGCAGCATTTCTAGCCAGGGCAGCTATCGCCTACCCTTCGCCGACGGGACCAGGGTCAAGGTCTTCGATGATTTCAGCACGCATCGACCGATGGGCCGGATCGATCTCTACGCCATCGACGGCAGGCCTCCCTACGCGGTGATCGCCGCCGCCGACGGGCGCATCGTCGCGATCCAGGACGGATATAGCGAGCAGTTGTCAGGACGCGCCGCCAAGGATTGCCATAACAACTACGTCTGGATCGAACACCCGAACGGCGAGTGGACCAACTACTCGCACCTCGTGCACGGCAGCGTCACCGGCAAGGCCGGGCTGAAAGTGGGCGACAGCGTGAAGGCAGGCACGTATCTGGGCGACGAAGGCGCGGTCGGCTGCGCAATGCTGAACCACGTCCATTTCGAAGTGGTCATTCCGCCAAAGGAACAGCCACTCGACGCCGGCGGCTTCCTGACGGACAACGAGAACAGCAAACGCGAGCGGCAGCCACGTTTCTGCGGCGTTCCCGACGAAACGGCGCGCAAGGATGTCACTTATACGGCGATCCCGTGCCGCTGAGCAGAGCCATTACCACGGACTTCAAATCCTCGGCGACTGGGCCTGCGCCGTGTCCTTTCGAGCTGCCGGCAGTCGGCGATTGCAGCGAGCACCGAAAGGCGTGCGCTACGCCGAATACGAACGCGAAGTGGTCGCCCCGCCGTGACCCGTCCAATCGGTATGGAAGAATTTCCCGCGCGGTTGATCCAGCAGCTCGTACGTGTGCGCCCCAAAGTAGTCGCGCTGGGCCTGCAGCAGGTTCGCAGGCAGGCGCTCCGAACGATAGCCGTCGAAGTACGCCAGCGCTGAACCCAGGCAAGGAACGGGGATCCCGCCGCTGACCGCAGCAACCACTACGCGACGCCAGGCTGCCTGGCGGCTCGCGACCGCCTTCTTGAAGAAGGGATCGAGCAGCAGATTCGCCAGCTGCGGATTGCGGTCGAAAGCTTGCTTGATATCGCTGAGAAACGCCGAGCGGATGATACAGCCGCCGCGCCAGACCAGCGCGATGCCGCCGTAGTTCAGATTCCATTGGTAAGTACCGGCAGCAGCGCGCAGCAACTGATAGCCCTGCGCGTAACTGATGATCTTGGAGGCATACAACGCCTGGCGCAGATCGTCGATCAGCTGCCGTCGATCTCCAGTGAATGCAGTTACCTCGGGCCGGATCTGCTTCGCCGCCACGACACGCTCTTCCTTCGCTGCCGACAACGAGCGCGCGAACACGGCCTCACCGATCAACGTAAGCGGGATCCCTTCGTCCAACGCCTCGATCACCGTCCACTTTCCAGTGCCCTTCTGACCGGCGGCATCGAGGATGGTGTCCAGCGTGGCCACTCCGTCGCGGTCGCGGAAGGCGAGGATGTCGCGGGTAATTTCAATCAGATAGCTGTCGAGCTCGCCTGCGTTCCAGTCGGCGAACACGCGCTGCATCTCATCGTTGTTCAGGCCGAGCACGCGTTTCATCACATCGTAGGTTTCGCCGATCAGCTGCATGTCGCCGTATTCGATGCCGTTGTGGATCATCTTCACGAAATGACCGGCGCCGTTCGCGCCCATCCAGTCGGTGCAGGCTTCGCCGTCCGGCGTGCGCGCGCAGATCGCCTCGAAAATGGGTTTGATGTGCGGCCAGGCCGCCATACTGCCGCCGGGCATCAACGAAGGCCCGGTCAACGCACCCTGCTCGCCGCCGGAGACGCCGCAACCGACATAAAGCATGCCGGCCTCTTCGGCCCGGCGCGTGCGACGCATGGTGTCGGTGAACAGACTGTTGCCGCCGTCGATCACGATGTCGCCGGGCGACAGCAACGGCAGCAGCTGATCGAGCAGTTGGTCCACCGCCGCGCCCGCTTTGACCAGCATCAATATCTTGCGCGGCCGCTTCAGCGCGGCGACCAGCTCCTGCACACTGCGTGCGCCGACAAAATGCTTGCCCTTGGCGCGGCCGGCCATGAAAGCATCGACGCGGGCAGCGGTTCGGTTGTAGACAGCCACCTCGAGGCCGCGGCTCTCCAGATTCAGCGCCAGGTTCTCGCCCATGACCGCGAGGCCGATCAGGCCGATATCCGCTACCGCATCGTTCATGACTCGAACCTCTGGCTGATGGCGTTGGCTGGCAAGGCGTCCGGACGATCGAGCGACGCCTGGAACGGCTGCAAGCCGGGACGGGAACTGCACTGGGCGTAAGCGCGCAACGGCGGCGCAAGGTTCCTTGCGCCCTGCGCCACCACCTCTGTTCGGGAGATCGGCCGGGAGGCGCTAGCCGTTGGCCACTTGGTCCAGCGCCACGAACGTCATTTCCGCCGGCGCGGAGACGGCAGGATCCTGCATGATCTGCGTGCTGAGACGCGGAATCGGTTCGTCGCCATGCAGACATTGCCGGGTGTTGGCAAGCCAGCGTTCGATGTGTCGACGGAAGCGCACCACGGCACGGTCGCGAAAGACCGCAATGCCGGTGCCGTCGAACATCTGTTCCTGCGCTTCGGTGATGTGATACCACCATTGCAGACGATCCAGACGCTCACCGTTGTAATACGGCAAGGTGATCGAAAAGCGTCGCCCACGACGCGTCGGATCGATTTCGGCGAACGCGAAATAGTCTTCGAGTGCACGCGGCAGTTCGATGATCGACATCCGTCCACGAGAAGCGACAAATGATGTCTGATAATAGCGACTCCTGCGAAGGCGCGTCTACGGTTCTCGCGAGCCGATGCTAAAGATTCGACGTCGCCCATCCGTGCCGCTCGGCTGGGCAGGAGAAATTCGCGCACTCCGGCGCGAGTTTCGCGAACGATGCAT
>JBDHQY010000106.1:0-7484 GCA_039807315.1 Steroidobacter sp.
CAATCCCACTCCGGCATGAAGCGGATGACGTTGCGACGCTCGCGCATGCCGGCCTGGATTTCCGGCCAGCTGCTGCCGAGTCCGCAGATACCGCCCATGCCGGTGACGACTACGCGACGCATGGCGCACTCCCTTCCTGTCTCGCCCGGCTGCAGCCGCGCTCGCGCCGCTTCAGCACAAGCCACCGTTGACTGAGATCACCTGGCGCGTCACGTATGACGCACCGGGCGACAGCAGAAAACTCACCACGGCTGCCACTTCCTGCGCCGTACCGGCGCGTTGCAGCGGAATGGCCTTGAGGATTTCCTCCAGCGGCACATGCTCGTCGAGCAGGTCGGTGGTGATCAGGCCCGGCGCGACGCAATTGACGGTGATCTGGCGTTTCGCCAGCTCGATGGCGAGCGCCTTGGTGGCACCGACGATGCCGGCCTTGGCTGCGCTGTAGTTCACCTGGCCGCGATTGCCGACCAGGCCGGATACCGATGCCAGCGTGACGATGCGGCCCGGCGCACGGCGGCGCACCAACGGCATCACCACCGGCTGCAGCACGTTGTAGAACGCATTCAGGTTCGTGTGCAGCACGCCGTCCCATTGTTCTTCGGTCATCGCGGGAAACGCCGCATCGGCGGTCGAACCGGCATTGCACACGACCCCGTAATACGCGCCATGCGCCTCGATGTCGCTCGTCAGCGCCTGAGCGCAGGCTGCGCGATCAGACACATCGAACTGCAATACGCGCGCTTGCCGGCCGAGCGCAGCGATTTCAGCAGCAACGGCATCCGCCTCAGCGCGGCGGGAACGACAGTGCACCACGACATCGTAGCCGTCGGCGGCTGCGCGCAGGGCAATCGCGCGACCGATGCCGCGACTGGAGCCGGTGACGAGAACAGTGTGACTGTGCGACAAGCGAACCTCGAACGATCAGCCAACGTCCGGAGCCGGATTCGCTGCGCACAGCTGCGCCACCATGTCGAGCCGGCGCTCCGGTTCCGCTACGAAGGGATTGTTCCGGTCCCAGGCGTAGCCGGCCAGGATCGAGCAGATCATGCGACGAATGGCCGGCGGCTGATGCCTGGCGAACATGATGTCCTGGAAGCGGCCGTCGTACCACGCATGCACGTAGGCGCGGAAGGTATCGATGCCCTGACGCAATGGCTGCTCGAACTCGCCGGCCCAGTCCACTTTCTCGCCGCGCAGCTGACGGTCCAGCAGCGCGCTGGCCATGCTGGCCGAGCGCATCGCAATGGTGACGCCGGAAGAAAACACCGGATCGAGGAATTCCGCCGCGTTGCCCAGCAGCGCGAAGCCGTCGCCATGCATGGCGGCGACATTCGCGGCATAGCCGCCAAGCTCGCGCGCCGGTGTATCCCAGACAGCGTTCCGCAGTATGCGGTTCAGGAACGGTTCCTCGCCCACCAGCGTGCGCAGGCGCTCGTCGAGCGCCGCCGGATAGCCGTCGAAGAATTCCTTGCGCGCGACCACGCCGATGGAACAGCGACCGGCGGGAAACGGAATCAGCCAGTACCAGACATCGCGATGCCGCGGATGGACCACGATCTGAATCTTTTTGCGATCGAACGAACCAGCGACGGCATGATCGGCCACATGCGCAAACACCGCGTTGCGCACCGGAAAGTTCGAAGGCGTTTCCAGCTGCAACAGCTTCGGCAACGTGCGCGCAAAGCCGCTCGCGTCGAGAATGAACCTGGCTGCTATTTCGTATTCCTGCCCGGACGCATCGCGAGCGCGTACCCGCGGCGAGCCGCCGTTCAGATCGACCGCCGTGACACGCGCTTCGTAGCGAATCTCGACACCCTGTTTCTCTGCCTCGTCGGCCAGCAGCTTGTCGAAGGTGGCACGCTGCACCTGGAAAGTGGTGTCGCGGCCCGGTGTGAACTTGTCGCTGAAATCGAAATCGCCGTATTCCTCGCCGCGAATGAAGGCGGCGCCGTTCTTGTACTGAAAGCCCGCCGCCTCGACCGCCGGCAGCATGCCGGCTTCTTCGACGAAATCCAGGCAATGCGTCAGCAGGCTCTCGCCGATGGAAAAGCGCGGGAAGCGCTGGCCTTCCAGCACCAATACCCGCCAGCCGCGCCGCTTGAGCAGCGCGCTGGCGATGGCGCCGGACGGACCGGCGCCGATGACGACGACATCGTAGTGGGACATCAGCGGGCTGCCTCGGGCTGCCGGATCGACGGTTTCATGATCGCTGCCTCCTGTCGTGCGCTCATCGGGTCGCCTCATCGCGCGGCGCCGATGTTTTCGGGCCGAGACGGCGCCACAGCCACAGCGGCAAGCGCGTCAGCATGCCCAGCACCAATCGGATGTGCAGACCGGTCATGCGCACATTGTCGAAGAACATGCGGAAGTGCGAAACGCCATCGGCTGGATAGGACACGCGCGTGCCGATCCAGCGCGTCGGCACGTCGTTCCAGAACAGCCTGACGATGATCTCGGTATCGAAATCCATGTGCGAGCCGATGTGAGCGCGCCGCGCCAGCGTCTCGACGTCGGCGAGCGGATACAGACGGAAACCGCACATGGAGTCGCGGATCTCGAAGGACAGGGTCTCCAGCCACACCAGCGCATGGGTGAGATAACGGCCGTAGTAGCGCACTTTCGGGATGCTGGCGTCGAACAGCGGCTGACCGCAGATGACGCTGTCGGGATGGGCGCGCGCTTCGTCGACGAAACGGCCGATGTCGGCCAGCGTGTGCTGACCGTCCGCATCGATCTGCAATGCGTGCGTGAAGCCGCGTTGATGCGCAGCACGCATACCCGTCATCACCGCCGCGCCCTTGCCGCGATTCGCCGGATGACGCAACAGCGTGACTTGCGGAAATGCGCTCAGGCGCTCGAGCTCGCGGGCGCAGATCTCGCTGCAACCGTCATCGACCAGGAAAACGTGCAGGCCGTGCCCGGCCACACCTTCCAGCACCGCGCCGATGGCACGCTCGTGGTTGAAAACGGGAATGACCGCGCAGACCGCAAACCGCTTTGTCTTGGCCGTCGACATGGACTGCTGCGCGCCGCTTCAGCCCTGCTGCAGACGCTGCACCACCGCCACCAGATCGCCGACGGTGCGCACCGAGCGGAAATCCTCGGCGCTGACCTTGCGGCCGGTGTAGCGGCGCACCTGGTCCATCAGGTCCACCACGTCGATGCTGTCGATCTGCAGATCGTCGAACAGCCGCGCCTCGGCGGTCACCGCCGCCGGCGACAGCTCGAACAATTCGACCAGCGTGGCGCGAATGCGCTCCAGAACCTCGGCATCGGTCTGCATGTAGTCCGCCACTCCATCGAAAGAGACCAGCAATGCCCGCACCCGCGCGGGTAGCTCGATAATGAGTCCAACGTCGATGCCTTGAACCGCGCAATGATCCCGTGCGGCCGCAATCCGCAGGCCGTGAAAGCGCTCGGGCTTGGGCGAAACACGAAGCGCGGCACGTCTCGCGCGTGCTGGGATTCCGCGAGCGCCTGGACGCCGTTCACTCCCGCTCAGGTCGCGGCCGGTTCGTCGCCGGCATCGCCAGGACGGCCGCTAGTATAGCCATCCGTCTGGCGCAATTCGCCCTGAAACTGCTCGCGCATCAGTTCGTTGAACAGGCGCGAGGCCAGCGGAATCGACGGCAGCGCCCGCGCCTGCTGCAGCGGCAGGTTCTCCCCTACGATCAAAGTGAAATGCGGGCGACGCCGCGGGATGCGATACCAGGGCTCGGACTTGGTCAGCGTGACCGGCTCACAACGGATGTATACGGGCGTGACCTGAGCGGCGGCTCGCACCGCTACATTGGCCGCGCCACGATGCAGGACCAGCGGCTCGCCCACGGGACTGCGGGTGCCCTCAGGAAACATGATCAGCGTCTGGCCTTCGCGCAGAGCGGTGGCCGCGCCTTCGATCATATCCGCGGTGAGCTCGTTGCTGATGTATCCGGTGGCGCTCACCGCGCTGCGCGTCAGCAGATTGCGGAACATGGCGTGCTTGACCACGCAGCCGGCCTGCGGCGTGAAAGCGAGCAGGAACACGACGTCGATGAGTGTCGGGTGGTTCGCGACGATCAGCTGACCGGGCTGGCCGAGCCGTTCGTGGCCGCGGAATTCATAGGTCAGCACCCCGACGCGCCGCATGAAGCCCACGAAGCCGCGCATACCCTTTTGCAGGAGCGCCCGCGACACACGCCGGCAGCGGGTCACTGGCAAGAGACTCAGCAGCGGGAATACGGTGATGCTCAGGACTACCGCGCCCAACCCGAACACCGTGAAGCTCAGCGCGGTGGCGACGAACCTCCAGTGGAACGCATCGGCCCGCTCGATCGGGCGCGCGGCGGTCTGACTGGTTTCAGCGACGGAATGCGGCATCGATTCGGGTGACGAAGCGGACTTCTTGGATGCGGGGCCGGATGGCAAGGACTGCGATTATGATGCCCGGCCATGCTGGCTCCTATCCCCCATCCGCTTGCCCAGGCCGGCGATGCCCGCCCGGCGGCACCGGCGCGTCGGCTGAACGTCTGGCTGGCACCTCCCGAGGCGGGCGATTGCTTCGAAGTCTCGCAGCTGAGCGCAGCGGACCAGCAGCGCTGGCGCGGCATGAACAGTCGGCGACGGCGCGAGGATTTTGCCGTCAGTCGCGCACTGCTCAATCGCGTTGCCCCGCAAGTGAACGACGCATTGTCGCTGTCCCACAGCGGCGGTCACGCCGCGATCTGTATCGGTCCGACCGGCTGCCGCGTCGGCATCGACGTGGAATGGCACCGGGCGCGGGATGCAACAGCCATCGCGCGGTTCGCCTTCCATGCGGCGGAGCTCGCCGTGCTCGAGGCGGCTGCGTCGCCTCGCCGTGAGCGGCTGTTCTACGCGATGTGGGTATTCAAGGAGGCGGCAGCCAAGGCCCTGCGGCTCGATCTGCTCGAAGCGCTGCGACACTGCACGCTGCTGCCGCAGCCGGATCGATGGATCGGCCTCGTCCCGACCGAGGAGGCCTGGTCGGCCTGGATCTATGAGCCACGACCCGGGCTGTCCCTGGCGGCCGTGCAGGTCGGCGGCCAGCCGCCGCACCAGCCGGCCTGCCTGGAATGGACGGGGAACGCTGTCCGCTGGCCGGCTGCGCTTCGTGCGGACTCTCCCTACGAGGTGTCCGCCGGCAGCGCCGGCGACTCCGGCTTCTTTGATAATCATCGGCTTGCCGGCAACTGTTGCCCACATCATGACGCTACCATTACCGCTGCGCCGCAGCCGCCCGGCCGCGGCCCATACCGCAACGCTAAGCCCCTGTCCAGACTCGTAAAAAATCCGGCGTCGAAAAATTGACCAATGGCGAAACTTGCTCGCGAAACGCCGACTTGGGCTGCTTGGCCCCAATCAATGCACAGACTTATCCACAGGTTTTGTGCACAACCACAATGCCGACAGCGGCTCCGATGATCCGCATCCCGGCCGCCATGAGGCCACAGCGGAAGGAGGTAGAGCGCGCAGTGCTTACACGGGCCAGGACGCGCTGGAGCCGGCCCGACCGCCACTCGGTACCGCGCCGCGTACCGGGTCACCCGTGTGAGGACGCAGGGTGATCCTGGCCGTCGCCATCGATACGCCGTTGCGGCGGGTGTTCGACTATCGCGCGCCGGCGGATCTCACCGGTCCCGTCGAGGTGGGCTGTCGGGTGTGGGTGCCGTTCGGACAGCGGCGCGTCGTCGGCGTAGTGGTCGAGCATCGCCAACGCAGCGAGGTTCCCGCCGCCAAGCTGCGTCCGGTTCACGCCCGGATCGATCGCGAGCCCACTTTCGAGCCCGCCTTCCTGGAGCTGCTGAAATGGGCAGCGGATTATTACCGGCACCCGCTGGGCGAAGTGATCGCCGCCGCGCTGCCGAACGCCTTGCGCCAGGGCGATGGACTGCACATCGAAGAGACTCTCTGGCGACTGACACCGCCCGGGCGCGAGCATGCGCTCACCGAGCTTGCTTCGCGCGCTCTGAAAATGCGCGCCGTGATCGAACGGCTGACGACTCTTCCGGAAGCCAGCGCGCGGGCATTGAATGAAGCGACCGGCAGCGGCAGAGAAGTGCTGCGCAAGTTGCAGGATCGCGGTTACATCGAGGAGTTCACGCGTTCGCCCGAATTGCCGCTCGTCGCGCCTGTGAGCTCGCGCCACGGCCTGCCGCTCAACGACGCCCAGGCCGCTGCGCTCGAACGCATTCGCGGATCGCTGGGCAGCTTCGCCACCTGGCTGCTGCATGGCGTGACCGGCAGCGGCAAAACCGAGGTCTATCTCAACGCCATTGCCACCACCTTGAGTCGCAACCAGCAGGCGCTGGTGCTGGTGCCGGAGATCGCGCTAACGCCACAGCTCATCGCGCGCTTCCGCGATCGCTTCGATGCGGAGCTGGCGATCATGCATTCGGGCCTGAGCGATGGAGAGCGTCTCGCCGCGTGGCGTGGCGCACGCGCGGGCAGCGCCCATATCGTCATTGGCACGCGCTCGGCCATTTTCGTGCCCCTGGCGCGGCCAGGACTGATCGTGATCGACGAAGAGCACGACCCCTCGTTCAAGCAGCAGGAAGGTTTTCGCTATTCGGCACGCGACCTCGCCATCGTGCGCGCGCAGCGGCTGAACATTCCCATCGTGCTCGGCTCGGCCACACCGTCGCTGGAAAGCTTGGCGCGTGCGCAGCGGCAGCCCGGCAGCCTGCTGCCACTGCCGCATCGCGCTGCCGACGCGCGTCCGCCGTCCGTTTCGCTGATCGATCTGCGAAGACACGCCACTACGCAGGGCATCGCCACGCCCGCGCTGCTGGCGATGCGCCGTCATCTGGATGCCGGCAACCAAGTTCTGCTGTTCCTGAATCGTCGCGGCTACGCGCCTGCTCTGTTCTGTCCGGCCTGCGGCTGGGTGGCGCATTGCCGGCGCTGTGACGCCAATCTCACGGTTCACCGCAATACAACGGACCTGCTGTGTCATCACTGCGGCTCGCAACAGCCGGCCGCGCCGCAGTGCCCGAGCTGCGACGCGCCGGTCAAGCCGGTCGGCCAGGGCACCGAGCGCATCGAGGAAACCGTCGAGCGCCTGTTCCCCGATTCGCCGCTGGCACGCATCGACCGCGACAGCATGCGGCGCAAGGGCGAGCTGGAAGCGACGCTGGCGCGCGTGGACCGCAACGAGATCCGCATTCTGGTCGGCACGCAGATGCTGACCAAGGGCCATCACTTTCCCAACGTGACGCTGGTGGTGGTGCTGAATGCCGATCAGGGGCTGTTCAGCACCGACTTCCGCGCCGGCGAGCGACTGGCACAGACCATCGTGCAGGTGGCCGGGCGCGCCGGGCGCGCCGAGCAGCCGGGCGAAGTGCTGATCCAGACCGAATATCCGCAGCATCCGCTGCTGTCGCTGTTGCTGAGCGGCGGCTATGAGGCGTTCGCCAAAGGCGCGCTCAAGGAGCGCGAACAGGCTGGCTGGCCGCCATATACGCGCATCGCGTTGCTGCGAGCTGAGG
>JBDHQY010000107.1:0-7350 GCA_039807315.1 Steroidobacter sp.
GGCCAAGCGACGGGAGCCAACAGTGATGAGTGTCGGCAATCGGATCCAGGCGGTGTTCGAGGTTTCGAGCCGGCGGTTCACGCCGCGGGCTGCAGCGGCGCGACGGGTTTCACGAGCGGGGCAGGCGCGGCTCGATCTGCTCTGGGCGTGGGCGTCGTTGCTGGTGCTGGTCGTATGCTGGGATGCTGCGTTCCGGTTGGATCAGCATGTTGCGCCGTCGCGGATGCATATCGCTCATGCGGCGGATCAGGGACGCTAATTCATCCGAATTCACTCCCGCACCCGCGTGCGCGGGAGTGATGAATGAAAGGCCTCGATGCGAGAGATCGAAGCGAGCGGGCCTTCGGCTTGAGCCGATGGTCCGCTCGCTTTCGTGGTGGCGATCAGAACGCGTTGATGCCCGTGAGCTGGCGGCCCACGGTCAACTGGTGCACGGTTTCCGTGCCTTCGTAGGTGATGACGCTTTCCAGGTTCAGCGCGTGACGGATCGGAACGTACTCGACGCTGATGCCGGCGCCGCCGAGGATGTCGCGAGCATCGCGCGCGACTTCGATCGCCGCACGGGCGTTGTGCCACTTGGCGAGCGACACCTGCGTCGGGACCATCTGGCCCGCATCCTTCAGGCGACCCAGTTGCAGCGACAACAGCTGCGAGGTGGTGATCTTGCGCGCCATCTCGGCCAGACGGATCTGGATCGCCTGGGTACCGGCGATGGCCTTGCCGAACATGGTGCGCGTCTTGGTGTAGTCGATGACCTGGGCCAGACAGGCCTGCGCCGCGCCAGTGACGCCCCAGGCGATGCCGAAGCGCGCCTGCGTGAGGCAGGACAGCGGGCCTTTCAAGCCGACCACGCCGGGCAGGACGTTCTCTTCCGGCACCACCACGTTGTCGAAGAACAGACCGGATGTGATCGAGGCGCGCAGGCTCATCTTGTGCTTGATGGTCTCGGCGCTGAAGCCCTTGAAGCCCTTCTCGACCAGGAAGCCGCGAATGCCGGCATCGGTCATGGCCCAGACCACCGCCACGTCGGCGATCGAACCGTTGGTGATCCACATCTTGGCGCCGTTGAGCACCCAGTCCTTGCCCTGTTTGCGTGCATGGGTCTTCATGTTGGCCGGGTCGGAACCGCCGTGCGGCTCGGTCAGGCCGAAGCAGCCGATGATTTCGCCTTTGGCCATGCGCGGCAGCCAGCGCTGCTTCTGTTCTTCGCTGCCGAAGGCGTAGATCGGATACATGCACAGGCTGGACTGCACCGACACGAAGCTGCGCAGGCCGGAATCGCCGCGCTCCAGCTCCTGGCAGATCAAGCCGTAGGAAACGCCGTTCAGCCCGGCGCAGCCATAACCTTCGATGGAGCTGCCGAGCAGGCCGAGTTCGGCCACGCCGCTGATCAGCTCGCGCGGAAAGCGCTCGTGCTCGAAGCAGTCGGCGATGATGGGCAGGACCTGGTCGTCGACGTACTTGGCGACCGAGTCCTGTACCAGCCGCTCCTCTTCGCTGAGCATGAGGCGGACGTTGTACAGGTCGAGCGGGTCGAGCTGCGGTATGCCGGATTTTTGAGCCGTGTTGGGATTTGCAGACATGCGATTCCTCCTGTCGCGATCATACCGCAAGGAATTTAGTGTGCTCGCGTAGAATGCGCGGCCGATTCAGCAGTGCTGCATAGCGAACGCCACTGCTTGTCGCGCCAGCGTCGCGAGCGTAGCGTTGCCCGCAGCGGGCAGTCATGAGAGTTCAGTAAGTATTCAGTCGTTTTTGGCAAGTCTTTGGGCGAGTTTTCCCGCTTCTTAGGAGGAGATTTATGGAGCGATTCGTGAAGGTCCGCAACCTGCAGCCCGGTCGCTGGCGCGCGGCCGTGGCGGCGGCGGTACTGGTGGCTTTCATCGGCGGCTGTACGACGATCAACCCGTATACCCGCGAACAGCAAACCAGCAAGGCGGCCAAGGGAGCGGGAATCGGCGCAGCGGCGGGCGCGGTGGCCGGCTTGCTCACCAAGGGCGACAAGCTGCAGAACGCGCTGATCGGTGCAGGCGTCGGCGCAATCGCCGGCGGTGGCGTCGGCTACTACATGGACGTGCAGGAAGCCAAGCTGCGGCAGAGGCTCGAAGGCACCGGCGTCAGCGTCACCCGCATCGGCGACAACATCACGCTGAACATGCCGGGCAGCATCACGTTCGCATTGAACAGTGCAGATCTGAATGCGCAGTTCTACAACGCACTCGACGGCGTCTCGATGGTGCTGAAAGAGTACGAGAAGACGGTGGTGGAAGTGGCGGGCCACACCGACAGCACCGGCACCGACCAGTACAACCAGGCGCTGTCGGAGCGCCGCGCCCAGTCGGTGGCGAGCTATCTCGGCAGCCACGGGGTTTCCAGCAAGCGGCTGATCACCGTGGGTGCCGGCAAAAGCCGGCCGGTGGCTTCGAACGATACCGAACAGGGCCGTGCGGCGAACCGTCGCGTGGAAATGACGATCGTTCCGGTGACCCAGGGCTGAGCGAGTGTGAGCGCCGTCTGCGTCGGGCACTGAAGCAGGACGCGGCAAAAACAAAGGGCCGGCTCTTTTCGAGCCGGCCCTTTTTTGCTGATGGATGCTCCGCTGGTCCTTACGCCGCGGCCGGCTCGCTCACCAGCGTGCGCAGCTTCTTGATCGCGTTCGCCTCGATCTGGCGGATACGCTCGGCCGAAACGCCGTACTTGTCGGCCAGCTCGTGCAGCGTGGCTTTTTGCTCGGCCATCCAGCGGCTGCGCAGAATGTACTGGCTGCGGTCATCCAGCGTTTCCAGCGCCTGCGCCAAGCGTTCGGTGGTGTCGTCTTCCCACTGTTCGCGCTCGACGGCAACCGAAGGATCCGCTTCGGGATGCGGCAGGTAGGAAGACGGCGAGTAGGCTCCATCCTCGTCATCGGCATCCGGCGCCGGGTCGAACGACAGGTCGCGCGAACTCAGCCGCTGCTCCATGTCGGTCACTTCGGCCGGCGATACGCCCAGCTCGTTGGCGATGGCCTGCGTTTCGCTGCCCGACAGCCAGCCCAGGTTCTTCTTGGACTTGCGCAGGTTGAAGAACAGCTTGCGCTGCGCCTTGGTGGTCGCGATCTTGACCAGGCGCCAGTTGCGCAGCACGTATTCGTGGATCTCGGCGCGGATCCAATGCACGGCGAAGGACACCAGACGTACGCCCACCGTGGGATCGAAGCGCTTCACGGCCTTCATCAGGCCCACGTTGCCTTCCTGGATCAGGTCGCCCACCGGCAGGCCGTAGCCGCTGTAGCCGCGGGCGATGTGCACCACGAAGCGCAGGTGTGAAAGAACCAGCTCACGGGCGGCGTTCAGGTCGCCGTCGTCGTGGAACCGGGTGGCCAGTGCGAGTTCCTCTTCCCGGCTCAGTACCGGGATGCGCGCCACACGTTCGACATAGGCATCGAGACTGCCGACCGGGCCGGCCAGCACCAGATCCGTATTCGAACGAACGAGCGCGGTAGCGGTTGTCATTGCGAAGATTCCCCTCCAGAAGCCGGTCGAGTTTAGCAGTCAGATCATTCGAGTGCTAAAGCTGCCAAAGGTTCCTCGAGATGGGGCCGCCGGCAGCCGCTTCAATGGAGGCTAACCAATTGATTTAAAAGGTTGCTTTAGAATGTGGACGAACGGCGTGGAAAGTGCCGTCAAGTGGGCTCGATCTGCCGCAAATGCCGGCTGGCGGCGATGTAGGAGCCCAGCCAGCCCAGCACGATTCCGGCGGCCAGCAGGATCAGTGTGGGCTTGAGGGCCAGGCCCTGGATCTGGAAGCCACTGCCGTAGAGGCCGGCGATGCGGCTTACCGGATCGCGCAGGACGCCCACCACGACGGCGGTGAGCAGCCAGGCGATCAGCGCGCCGCCGATGCCGTACCAGACGCCGCTGTAAAGAAACGGCCGGCGCACGAAGGCGTTGCTGCCGCCGACCAGCTTGGTGACCTCGATCTCCGCCCGCCGGTTCTGGATATCCAGCCGGATGGTGTTGCCGACGATGGCCATGACGCCCAATGCCAGGAAGGCCGCCGTCAAGACGATGCCGCGGCGGACCGCCTCCAGGATCGCCTGCAGGCGGTTGACCCAGGCCGTATCCAGCTGCACCAGCTCGACCGAGGGCAGGCCGCGGATGTCGCCGGCCAGTTCCTCCAAGTGCGTTGCCGTTGCGTATTCGCCTTTCGGGCGCACCACCAGCGCGTGCGGCAGCGGGTTGCCGGTGAGCGCATCGATCGCAGCGCCGAAGCCCGATTCACGGCGAAATTCCTTCAACGCATCATCGGCGGTGACCAGGTCCACCTGTTCTACGTCGCGTCGCTGCCGCAGGCGTTCGGCTACGCGGGTGGCCTCATCGACCGAGGTCGGCATCTTGAAGTACACGGACATGTCGACCGCGCGATTCCAGTTGCCCGTGGCCGTTTGCGCGTTTGCGATCAGCAGGTGCAGACAGGCCGGCAGCGCCAGCGCGATTCCGATCACCAGCGTGGTCAGGAAGGTCGCGAGCTTGTGCTGCGACAGCCGGCCGAGCGCGCCGATCAGCGTTTGCAGATGCCGCGTGATCCAGGCCGTCATGGTTACCCTTCCAGTCCGACCAGCTTGCTGGGATCGAGCAGCTTCAGTGCGGGTTCGGCCGCCGTCGCGCCGCTGCCGGCTTCGACGATCCGGCCGGCCTCCAGCAGTATGCGGCGTACCGGGAAGCGCTCCAGCAGCAGCACGTCGTGGCTGGCGATCAGCACGGTCACGCCGACTTCGTTGAAGCGGCGGAAAATATTCATCACTTCCACCGACAGGTCCGGATCCAGGTTGCCGGTGGGCTCATCGGCGATCAGCAACGCCGGCTTGCTGACGACGGCGCGCGCAATGCCGACGCGTTGCTGCTCACCGGTGGAGAGTTCGAGCGGCTGGCTCTGCTCGCGGCCGAGCAGTCCGACCTGATCCAGCGCGGCGCGCACCCGCTTGCCGATTTCCTTGGTACCCACGCCGGCGATGATGAGCGGCAGCGCCACGTTGTCGAAAATGGTGCGATCGGGCAGCAGCTTGTGATCCTGGAACACGATGCCGATCTGGCGTCGGAACGCCGGCACTTTCGCGCGCGATACGCCGGCGACGTTCTGGCCGTTGACGATGAGCTGGCCGCGCGTGGGACGCTCGATCAGCGCGATCAGCTTCAGCAGGCTCGACTTGCCCGCGCCGGAATGACCGGTGAGAAAGGCGATCTCGCCGGCAGCCAGCTCCAGCGACAGATCGCTCAGGGCCTCGCGCCCGTTCGGGTAGCGCTTGAAGACGTGATCGAAGCGGATCATTGCTGTGGGGCGGCTGCGGCGCTACGGCTCATCGGGCGTCGCGCTTCAGCAAGGCGTCGACGAATGCTTCGGCATCGAACTCGTCGAAATCCTCGGCGCTCTCGCCGGTGCCGATGAAACGGATCGGTATCTTCAGTTCGCTGGCGATGGCGAGCACGATGCCGCCCTTGGCGGTGCCGTCCAGCTTGGTCAGAACCACGCCGCTGACGCCGAGCGCTTCGTTGAATAGGCGCGCCTGCTGCAAGGCATTCTGTCCCTGGCTGGCGTCGAGTACCAGCAGAACCTCGTGCGGCGCCGCCGGATCGACGCGGCTCATCACGCGTTTCACTTTCTTCAACTCTTCCATCAGGTTCGATTGCGTGTGCAATCGTCCTGCGGTGTCGGCCAGCAGCACATCGACGCCGCGTGCCTTGGCGGCCTGGATGCCGTCGAACGCCACCGCCGCGGGATCGCTGCCGGCCGCCTGCGCGATCACCGGCACACCGTTGCGTTCGCCCCATATCTGCAACTGCTCGACCGCAGCGGCACGGAATGTATCGCCGGCCGCGAGCATGACCTTCATGCCGTCATCCTTGAGGCGCCGCGCCAGCTTGCCGATGCTGGTGGTCTTGCCGGCGCCGTTGACGCCGACGACCAGGATGGCAAACGGCGCGCCGGCGCGCTCGATCACCAGCGGCACCGCCGCCGGCTTGAGGACGGTCAGCAGCGAATTGCGCAGTGCCTCGAGCAGTGCGTCCAGATTTCCCAGCTCCTTGCGCGCCACCTGCTTGCGCAGCCCGTCGAGTATGCGTTCGGTAGTCTCGACGCCGACATCGGCCGTGATCAGCCGTGTCTCCAGCTCGTCGAGCACGCTCTCGTCGATGCGGCCGCCCGGCAGCAGGTTGGCCAGATCGTAGGTCAGCCAGGAGTCGCCGCGATTGAGCCGGGCACGCAGTCGCTGCAGCAGGCCGGGTTTGTCGACCTTGGCGGCAGCGGCGGTCTGGTCGGTGGCTTTCGGTTTGAAGCCGAACATCGCGGATCACGCTCGAACTTGAACAGAGGGCGGCGATTCTAGCAGGAGCTCTTCGGCCTGCTGTCCGGCCCGCGCGCAAAATTTCCGCAGGCTGACCGCGCCGACACTTCGATCTTGTAGGCAATGCGCCAACCCGACATCATGAATCGCCTCGATGCCCTCACGAAGCGCTTATGAGCCGCACGCGCGCCCACCGATCCGTTCGTAGATCCTCCAGTCAGGCGTCGGCCACAGCTGCCGACGCAGCCATGCCGCATCGACTGCGGATCATCGGCGGGCGCTGGCGCGGCATACCCATCACGTTTCCTCCCGTGGCGGCGCTGCGGCCGTCGCCCGATCGAGTGCGCGAGACTTTGTTCAACTGGCTGCAGCCGCTGATCGTCGATGCCCGGTGTCTCGACCTGTTCGCCGGCAGCGGCGCGCTGGGGATCGAAGCGTTGTCGCGAGGCGCAAGTCATGTTGCTTTCGTCGAAAGCGAACCGCGCGTGGCACGGCATCTCGAAGAGACCTTGCAGCGCCTGGGCGCATCGCAGGCGGAGATTCACCGCACCGATGCGCTGAAATATCTCGACGGCGTGCCCCGGCCCTTCGATATCGCCTTCCTCGATCCACCGTATGCGTCCGGCTTGTTGCAGGAGGTGTGCGACAAGCTGGCGGCGCGCGGCTGGCTTGCAGGGCAGGCCTGTATTTATCTGGAATCCGCGGCCGACCAGCCGTTGCCGGCGTTGCCTGCCGGGTGGTCGGTGCACCGCGCCAAGCGCGCCGGCCAAGTGGGCTATCATCTGCTGCGCTCGCCCTGAGACCCGCAAAGGAAATCCGTCATGCCCGGCGCCATGTATCCCGGTACGTTCGACCCCATCACCAACGGTCACTACGACCTGGTGCGGCGCGCGGCGGATATTTTCGAGCGGGTGGTGGTGGCGGTTGCCGCCAACCCGGGTAAGGCGCCGCTGTTCACTCTGGAGGAGCGCGTCGATTTGGCTCGCACCGTGCTGTCGGACATCAGCAATGTGGAAGTGACGGGCTATGCT
>JBDHQY010000108.1:0-7310 GCA_039807315.1 Steroidobacter sp.
CGGCCTGGTCCTCGGTGATGATCTGGAACGAGAAAGCCTCGCTGTGCTTGAAAGCCGGACCGCCATTCAGGCCGAGGCAGCGCACGCCGACCACCGTGAACTCGACCGTGAGCACCTGCCCCTGCTTGCCATCCGGGAAGTCGCCGGGGGCCTGGTGAACCGCGGTCACGGCGCTGTCCGGAAATGTCCGGGCGTAGAACCGGGCAGCCTCCTCGGCCGCGCTCTCGTACCAAACGCAAATCACATTCTGGGTCATGGTCCGTCTCCGTTGATGGGTTGCTCGGCAGGTCCTCGATCACAGGACGAAACAGCAGCGCCGGAACCGACAGACGCTCGCTCGTTCTCCGAAAATTATCGTTTCGGCTCCGCGGCCGCGCGGGCCACGAGGATCGCTGCGGATCATGCCCCGGCGGGGAAACGTGCTCACCGACCCCTACGAACCCGAGTTTGCGGCGGGCAAGGCGGCCTCAGCCCTGCTCGGCCTTGGCAGCCGCGGCAGCCAGCATGGCCTCGCCGAGGATCTTGCCGCCCTGGGCGCTCAGCGCTTCGCCGGCGCTGCGAATGTCCCGCACTTCCTTGTTCTGGCTGAGCTTGGATTTGCCCACCAGGCGCGTGATCTCGATCTCCAGACCGACGATCAGCTTCAGCATCGAATCGATGTAGTCGCCGGGAGCATCCGTCATCTTCCACGGCACGGGCTGCGTCGCCTCGTGCTTGCGGGTCAGCCGGGCGACGTTGCCGCGCACGTAGCGCTCGTCGTCGTGGATGCTGATCCGGCCGTGCACATGGGCGACCAGGTAGTTCCAGGTGGGCACCTGCTGGTGGAACTCGTGCTTGCTCGGATACCACTGCGGCGAGATGTACGCATCGGCCGCTCGGAACACGACCAGCACTTCATCGCCAGCGGTCACGTCCTGCCAGACCGGATTGTGGCGCGCCACGTGACAGCGCAATACGCCGTGCGCTCCCTGGGATCGGTCCAGCTCGAACGGAATGTGGTTGGCATCCAGTCCGCTGCGTCCATGGGTCATCAGGATGCCCAGCGCATGGTTCTCGATCAGCTGGTAGAGAGCCTCGGGATGCGGCTCGGCGAAATGCGGCGGAACATACATGGCGGCGGCTCGGAAGGACGAGGTCCACGATATTCTCGAGGAAAATCGCACCATCGCACAGGGCCAGTTCATTGGCATGGTGCCAGACAGCGGCACTCGCCCGTCAGCAGCCTGCGGACGCGCCGCGACTCTTCATGGAATGACGATGGCCGTATCGGCCTTCACCCGGTCCAGCGCCACCAGGGTGCGGAAGCTCTCGACCAACTCGTTCTCCGCGAACAGGCGGCGGGTCAAGCCCTCGTAGGTTCGCATGTCGGGCGCAACGATGATCAGGACGAAGCTGACTCCGCCCGTCACATAGAAGCATTGCTGCACCTCGGGGGTGTCACAGAACAGCGCCTTCGTCCGGTCGACCGTGGGCGCGCGCTCGTCCTTCAGATACACCTCCACGATGGCGGTGATCGTCACGGATACCGCATCGGGATCGACCACGGCCACGTTCCGGGCGATCACCTCGGCCTGCTCCATGGCGGCGATGCGCCGCTGCACGGCGGCGGCCGACAGGCTCACCACCTCGGCGATGGTCCGCTGCGGCGTCTTGTTGTCGCGCTGGATGATCCGCAGGATGGCTCGGTCGTAGCGATCCAGCACGAACCCGGAATCGGCGACTTTTCGCGGCATAAGTGATTATTTGTTGCGTTTTAAGGCTATAAATGGAGCGCAATCCTCGCATTTTCGAGGATAAATTTCACGGATGACCGCGCTCTCCTCCTCCCCCGTTGCCGTTGCGTCCAGCCGGCAGGACACCCTGTTCTCTGGAATTGCCTTTGGCCTGGGCGCGGGGGCGCTCTGGGGCCTGGTATTTCTGGCGCCCGAGCTGGTGCGGGAGTTCAGCCCGCTGCAACTGACCATCGGACGATATCTTTGCTATGGCCTCATCGCGGCCGCATTGCTCGCTCCCCGCTGGCGCTCGCTCGTCGCCCGCATTCCCCAGCATCAGTGGCTGAACCTGCTGTGGATCGCCTTCGCCGGCAACACGCTCTACTACATCCTGCTGTCGGACGCCGTGCAGCTTGGCGGCATTGCGATGACCTCTCTGGTGATCGGCTTCCTACCCGTTGCAGTCACCGTCGTCGGTAGCCGCGATCGCGGCGCAGTTCCTTTCAAAAAGCTGCTGCCGTCACTGCTGCTCTGCGCGGCCGGCGCTCTGTGCATCGGTTGGCAAGCACTGGCCGCGCCAGCCAGCGGGTCCGCCGGCAGTCAGGTGATCGGCCTGCTCTGTGCTATCGGCGCGCTGGCATCGTGGACAGCCTTCGCCGTCGGCAATACCCGTTGCCTTACACAGCTGGAACACGTCTCGGGACATGACTGGAGTCTGCTCACCGGAATCGCCGCCGGCGCGCAGAGCCTTGTCCTGATCCCGCTCGCGTTGATCCTCGACACTACACAGCACAGCTTCGGCGAGTGGACACGATTCGGTGCCGTGTCCGCCGGCATCGCCGTGCTCGCCTCCATCGTCGGCAATTCCCTGTGGAACCGGATGAGCCGCTTGCTGCCGCTGACGCTCGTCGGCCAGATGATCCTGTTCGAAACCGTGTTCGCGCTGATCTACGGGCTGCTGTGGGAGCAGCGGCTGCCGACGCTGCTGGAGATGGCAGCTCTGGCGTTCGTGATGATGAGCGTCGTGAGCTGCTTGGCCGCGCATCGCAAACCCGTCGTGATCGAAGCGGGTGTCTGAACGAAAAAGCCGCGAGCAAGAGATACGATTGGCCGAGGATCGATCTATCGATCGAACGCCATCTGCAACGCTTGCTGGCTACTGCGGCCGTTACTCAACAGCAGCATCAATAGAATTCGCGCCTTCTGCGGGGACAGATCGTCGCCCATCACAGCGCCCGCCGCGACCAGCGTCTGGCCACCGCCTTCGAAACCATAGTTCGGCAACACGCGCCCATTCGGCACGCGCGACGTGATGACGACCGGCACTCCTCGCCCGATCGCGTCCTTGACTGCGGCATACACAGATGAGTTGACGTTCCCCATCCCTAAGCCCTGCACGACAATACCCTTGGCGCCGTGATCCACCGCCACCTTCAGCAGATAGCCGTCGACACCTCCGTATGTGGCAATGATATCGACACGCGGCATGAGACCGGCTCCCAGCTCGACATGCTGGCGGCGCACCGGTGAACGCGAATACACGATACGGTCGTCGTACACCTCGCCCAGAAAGCCGAAATCGCCCGACTTGAACGTCTCCACACTGGCCGTGTGCGTTTTGGTGACGCTGCGTGCCGCGTTGATCTGTCCGTTCATGGCCAAAACCACGCCTTTGCCGCGAGACTGCGAGTCGATTGCGATGCGCACCGCAATCGTGAGATTGCGCGGCCCGTCGAAATCGGATTCAGACGCGTTACGCTGTGCGCCGATGAGCACCACCGGCTTGTCGGAGTCGACCGTGAGATCGAGCCAGTACGCCGTCTCCTCCAGCGTATCCGTGCCGTGCGATACAACGACACCGGCCACTTCGCTACGCGCAAGCGCGGCTGCGACATCCTTGGTCAATGCAGCCCATCGAACGGGATCCATGTAGGCCGAAGGCACATTGGAAAGGTTTTTGACCTCCACGGTCGCGTACTTCGCCACTGCCGGCACCGTCGCCATCAGATCCTCGCCCGAGATGGCCGGCACGGGCGCGTTCTTCTCCGGATCGATCTTCATGGCAATGGTGCCGCCGGTTGCGAGCAGCACCACAACTGGCTTGTCCTGCGCAGCCTCGGCGGTCGCGAGACTTGAGAAGAGCAACGCAGTGAGGAGGATGTGTTTCAGTCGCATGGGGAGTTGTGGCAGGTCGGTGGCGGGACACTGCATTAGCTTACCTGCCCGCCGACGCCAGCGGCAGGCAGAGAGCGCGTTGGCGTCGCTTTGCATGCTGCCAACGGCCGGAAGCGGAGGCGGCGACCCTCAACGCACCGTCACCCACAGTATTAGTAGAGCTGCTAAGGCTGATGCCGACTGCTGATCTCTTCGGTAGCGAGCTTCTTTGCAACATCCAGCGCTTCAGCCGCCGGCACCTTCACATCGGGCTCGACTCCCGTGCCCTCCCAATCCGCCTTCGTGACTGAATTGATGTAGCGCCCGAACGGCACTCGGATAAAGAAGTGATCGTCGATTCGGTGCGGCGCCGTCGGATGAGCGCCGCCGCCCGTAGTCTCGCCGATCAAGGTCGCTCGTTTGAGTGCCCTCAGGTCGTAGCTGAACTGTTCTCCGGCCGAAAACGTCCTCGCCGAAGTGAGAACGAAGATCGGCTTTCCGGTGAACTTCCTGCCGGACACATGCTCAGAAGTCCACAACTGTTCCGTGGTGCCCTGACCTCGATCGTAGATATCGCCCAGATGCGTGCGCTCATCGAATAGATAGCTGCTGATCAGCGCAGCCATTTGAGGCGCACCGCCGCGATTGAACCTCAGATCGACAACGAGAGCATCGCTGTCGGCGAGGAAATTCATGGCGGCAGCTGCCGTCGCCGCGCATTGTTCAGGTACATCGAAGTGCGTGCGCTTCAAATAACCGATATTCGGCGAGAAATGCTCAGCCGTCTCAAAGCCACAGTTCCGCTCTGCAAGGAGCCGGGGATCGGGCTGCGGGTGAGAAGGCGGATCGGCCGGCGCGGCTTGAGGAAAGAAGTCGATGCCTATGTGTCTGTCGCCGCTCAGTGCAACCAAGTCATCGCCCAGCCGGATAGCGAAGGTCTCAGCATCAGTGATGTTCCGATACACGCCGCGCTTCTGCTGCGACTTGAGTTTCGCCGAGACCTTTTCCGCCACTTCAGGGAAAACGTAGAACTGATTGAGCAGTTTCACAGCGCCGTCAATCACATGAGTTCGCTCCGCCTCGTCCACCGCAACCCTCGTTGAACTTTCGCCTGGCGAATCGAGCGACAACAACGTGATGTGATCAGGATCGTACGACCTGACGACCAGCCTCCCAACGATTTCCGCCGAGCTGGCCTTCTCCCTGATCCGGAACACGACCCACAGCTTGTCACTCTGACTGATGCTCAACAGCTCGTAGCCGCCAGTGTGCTCGCGAAGCTGCATCTGGCGGTCAAGCGGCAGCCACGGAGCGTGGGCCTTCCCGAAGGATTCGAATACAGCTCTATCGCCGCTATTGAAAGCCTCGAGCCATCCGCCAAGTGCATGGCCCGCGGGCGTATTTGGAATGGATGGCGCAGATGCATGGGCTAACGACACTGCCGCCAGTACAGCAGACAGCGCAGCGATAAGCGAACCCCTCAGCATGTTGTTCCCCTTTTTTCCCTGCGCTGATCGAAATGCTGCCCGAGCTTCTCCGCGAGAGAATCAGGTATATCCGCATTCGTACCTGCATGGGAAGCAAATCTCTTGCTTTAGCTAAGGATCGAATGCGACTCCGAACGCTGTACTCACGTGAGCTCTTTGCCATGACAGCGCCCCTTCCCGGTGAAGGAAGGGGCGCTTCCGGTCGTTACCAGGTGATGGACTGCGGCACTTCCGGGATCGGTACCAGCGGCTGGTTGGCGGCTGGCCGGTTGTACAGGATGAGCACGGGCGCGGCTTCTCTCACCATGTAAGGATCGCTGTCGAGATCGGGCAGATCGGGCTCGTCATCCTCTTCCTCTTTCGGTGCGGCGCTCTGCAGGTTGACAGCGTCGAGCTGGCAGACCGACTCGTTGATCAAGTCGCGGGCGATTTCGATCAGGCTGGGATAGTGCGGCCCGTCGGTCGGCATCGAATCGTCGTCGCTCATGGCCATGAGGATGCAATCCAGGACCGAATGGGCGCGCATCAGGCGTTCGCGCTCTTCTTCGATGAGGTCTTCGACTAGTTCGGGAATCACGTGGCAGGGCGCGGATTTTGCGCGTGCAGCTTTCTGCTTGCCGGCCGGGCGGGACTTCGACATATCATTTCGCTTAGCCATGGTCATACCTCGATAACAGGTTGATTGTGGTCAGGCGCTCGGCGGTGTTCGCGCATCGTCGGGCGCCGCCTCTTTTGGAAGCCTCGAAGCTCTCCGGGTCGAATTTCCCTTTGGTCTTCCTTCTCTTCATTGCTTGTTCTCGCACCTCGGTTCCTTCGGGGCTCCTCGCTCTCGGATGAGTGCGGATCGATGCTACCTCTGCTCTTTATAACTGTACATATATACAGATATATATTTTCACGATAGTAACCGACTGGGTACGATGGGCTAGCGCGTCTTGAACGCGCGCCACTGCGCGTAATCACCAGCCGCAACTTCTGCTACGCAAATTCCGCGCAGGATCTGCAACTGTTACGCGCAACACCCAACGCCTATCCTCAACTGCCATAATCCGCCGCACCATCTGGGGAAGGCCTGATTCATTCGTCACTCCCGCGCAGAGCCTGCCCTCGGCTTGATCGGGGGCAGGAGCCCATCGTGCTGATCGCGATGGATTAGCGCTTGCCGGGGAATGGCCAGGAACGAGTGAATCGGACCTTCCGTAGCTCAGGGCACAGCGGCCCCTCACAACTTTGCGCTCGGACATGACATCACCGTCAATTTCATATCGTCTGGCCGTTGCGTCCCGAGCACTAGCCGCCCTGGTGGGTGGATATCTGCTGACGGCCTCGATGATCGCCGCGCTGGCCCTCTTCCTGCCGATGGAGCGCGCGGCAGCCGCGCTCACCGCGACTATGCTCTCTTTCGCAATTTACGCATGCAGCGTTCTGTGGGCGTTCGCGGCACGCAGCGCATGGCTTGCGTGGGCAGGAATCGCCCTGCCCGCGTTGGCGCTCGCAGCGCTGTTGCGATCGCATTCGCTGCTGGTGACCCCTTGAAGTCGTCCTTGCGTCAGTCGATGGCCTGGCTGCACGCGTGGGCTGGGTGGCCGGCGGGCTGGATTCTGTACGCGGTGTTCATCAGTGGCACGCTCAGTTATTTCCGCCCGGAGATCTCGCACTGGATGCGTCCCGAGCTAGCCACTGCGCGTGAGCACCCCGATTCAGTCGCGTTGGCCACGCGCATTCTGCAAGAGCGAGCTGCCAACTCGTCACGTTGGGTCATCAATCTTCCCGACGCACACGATCCGACTTTGCGCGTCGGCTGGATGGCGGCAGCCGAACCCGGCAAGGCAGACCGCCTGATCGGGCGTTTCGATGGCGTGGTGCTCGATCCATCCACCGGCAAGGAATTACAACCGCGCCAGACCCGCGGCGGAGACTTCTTCCAGCACTTCCACTACGAACTGGGGCTGGGCCA
>JBDHQY010000109.1:0-7225 GCA_039807315.1 Steroidobacter sp.
AGCTGCTCGAAGGCTACATGCATTTCAGCACCTTCGACCGGCGCGCGGTCGGGCTGATCGAGAGCCTGCGCACGCTGCGCATGATCCACTATTCGGCGTGGCTGGCCCGGCGCTGGTCGGATCCGGCTTTTCCGCAGGCCTTTCCGTGGTTCGAGGAGCCGCGCTACTGGGAGAATCACGTGCTGCAGTTGCGGGAGCAGCAGGCCGCGATCGCGGAAGGGCCGCTGGAGCTGTAGACGTCCTCCACGACCGCAAGCCGCATGCCGGCTCGGCAACGTGCCACGAGCGCAGTATCCGCTCCGGCCAGGGCTGTGATAGCGTCCGCGCCCAATCAATAACTCAGCAGATCGCGCCCAACGATGAAGCCATCTCGCCTCGCTGCCTGTCTCGGACAGGTGCGTCTCGCGGCGCCGCTGATGGCGGCTGTCGCATTGAGCGCCTGCGGTGGGGGAGGCGACGGCGGTGGCAACCCGTCGCCCGCGTCGGTGACGGTCAGCGGCCGGATCACGTTCGAGCGCATTCCTTTCAAATCGAATGGCCTGGGTCTGAACCCGGCTGCGCCGATCGAGTCGCCAGCCCGATTGGTGACGGTCGAAGCACTCGACGCCGCCAGCTCCAGCAGCACGATCCTGGCGAGCACTGCGACCGATGCGAACGGCGACTATTCGTTGCAGGTGCCGCCCAACCGCAGCGTGAAGATCCGCGCCAAGGCGCAGATGACCAAGTCGGGCGCCGTCCCGACCTGGAATTTCAGGGTCCTGAACAACACCAACGGCAATGCGCTGTATGCGCTCGACGGCAGCGCCTTCGACAGCGGCACGACGAACAGCACCCGGAACCTGCGCGCGCTTTCGGGCTGGGGAACGACGAGCTATACGGGAACTCGTGCCGCCGCGCCGTTTGCGATTCTCGACACGGTCTACAGCGCTCGATCGCTGATTCTGTCGGCGGCCGCGGCTACCGTGTTTCCGGCGCTGGACCTGTTCTGGAGCCCTAGCAACCGGCCGACCGCCGGTCAGTTCTGTACCAGCAGCGGCGACATCGGCACGACGTTCTTCAGCGCGGGCGGAGCGGACGCCGACAACTGCACTACCGGCGGAGCGCTGACGGCCGGCATCTACATCCTGGGCGATTTCGCCGGCGGCAGCGGCGATACCGACGAGTTCGATCAGCACGTGATCGCGCACGAGTTCGGTCACTACGTCGAGAACAGCTTTTCGCGTTCCGATTCCATCGGCAGCGATCACGGCGGCCTCGATCGGCTGGATCTGCGCCTGGCGTTCAGCGAAGGCTGGGGCAACGCCTACTCGGGAATGGTGTTGAACGATCCGCTCTATCGCGACTCCGACCGCGGGGTCGATACCGAGGGGCGCTTCAACCTGGAAACCGACAATACGGCGATGCAAGGCTGGTTCTCGGAATTCTCGGTCCACGAGATCCTGTGGGACCTGTTCGACGGCGTTGCCGATGCCGGCGATCAGGTCGCGTTGGGCTTCGGGCCGATCTACTCGGTGCTGACCGGCGGGCAGCGCACCACCGATGCGCTTACCAGCATCTTCTCCTTCGCCGACGTGCTGCGCAGCGCCAATCCGGCGCAGGCGGCCGGCATCGATGCGCTGCTGAGCGGCGAATCGATCGCGATTGCCAACGCTTTCGGCGACGGGGAGGGAAACAGCGGCGGCAGCGCCACTGCGTTGCCGATCTATCAGGACGTGTCGCCGAACCAGCCGCCGCTGCTGGTTTGCGGCAGCGGTGCGGACGCCAGCCGCAACAAGCTCGGCTATCGGCGCTTCCTGCGCCTGAATCTGTCGGCAGCGGCGACACTGGCGATCACAGTCACCGGCGCGGTCGATTCCGGCAACCCCGGCAGCGTTGCGGCGACCGATCCGGACGTTTTCGTCTATCGTCGCGGCGCGCTGGTGCAGCTCGGTCAGGGCACGGGACAGACTGAAACGATCCCCCAGACGGCTTTCGGCGCCGGCCTGCACATCGTCGAGGTCTTCGATTACGACTTCACCGCGGCCAACGCCAACGTGCCGCACTGCATGACGGTTGCGATTTCGGGTGGTTGAAGGCGCCGTCCTCGACCGGTTAATTTTGGGGAGCATGGACAGGATGAGTCAGACAAGAACTTGCCTCTGGGCCGCAGCGCTGGCGCTGCTGGCCGCCTGTGGTTCCGATCCTCAGCCGGAAAGCGCGGCAGCTGCTGCGGCGCGCTCGGCGCCAGCCCAATCTGCGACCCCCGCAAAGGAGGATCCGACGGCGCAGATGGCGCGTGCGGTCGGCAACGGCAAGCCGGGAGCGGCGGTCGATATCCGATATGAATTCATGGCCCGTCCCGAGGCCGGCAAGCCGATCGAGCTGCAGGTGGCGTTGGTCCCCACCGCGGGCGTGGATGCCATGGACGTCGCGTTCAGCGCCATGGACGGCATCACCCTGGCCGGTACGCTCAGCGCGAGTTTCAACGAGGTGAAAGCGGGCGAGCCGTACAAGCACAGCATTTCAGTGCTGCCGGATCGAAACGGAGTTTTCTACGTCACCGCCGCGGTCAACACGCAGATGGGCGGGGCCTCGCTGGCCAAGACCTTCTCGATCCCGTTCGTGGTCGGCGCCGCCAAGCCTCAGCAGAAGCCCGCGGCTCCCGCCCAGGATGCGGCCGGCCAGCCGGTCGAACCCATGCAGGCGCAGGAAACGACCGGGTAGCGCCCTGCCTTGAAGTCCGATTGCCGTCAGGGAATGCCTTGGTGACGGCAAGGGCGGACTCTGTGCCGCCGCAACGTCGCGCTCCCGGAGCGCCGCCGGTTTTTTTCCGGCTTCCCCCTACCGGCGCGCCAGCGAGCCCGATACCATGCGCGACCTTTTTCCCCGTTCCCTCGCGCCATGGCCACGTCCAACCTTCGTAACATTGCGATCATCGCGCACGTCGATCACGGCAAGACCACGCTGGTCGACAAGCTCCTGCAGCAGTCCGGAACGCTCGATGCCCGCAAGGCCTCGCCCGAACGGGTGATGGATTCCAACGCGCTGGAGCGCGAGCGCGGCATCACCATCCTGGCGAAGAACACGGCGGTGCGCTGGCGCGACTACCGCATCAACATCGTCGACACGCCCGGCCACGCCGACTTCGGCGGAGAAGTGGAGCGCGTGCTGTCGATGGTCGATTGCGTGCTGCTGCTGGTGGACGCGGTCGACGGGCCGATGCCACAGACCCGCTTTGTTACCCAGAAAGCGTTCGCGCATGGCCTGCGTCCCATCGTGGTCATCAACAAGATCGACCGCGACGAGGCCCGCCCGGGCTGGGTGCTGGACCAGACGTTCGATCTGTTCGACAAGCTGGGCGCGAGCGAGCAGCAGCTGGATTTCCCGGTGGTGTACGCCTCGGCGCTGCGTGGCTTCGCCGGCAACGACCCCAAGCAGCTGGCCAGCGACATGACCCCGCTGTTCGAGGCCATCGTCAAGAACTGTCCGCCGCCGGACGTGGACGAGAACGGTCCGCTGCAGCTGCAGGTCAGCCAGCTCGATTATTCGAGCTATGTCGGCGCGATCGGCATCGGCCGCATCAAGCGCGGCAAGATCCGCCGCAACAGCCCGGTGACTGTGGTCGACCGCGAAGGCAAGACGCGCAGCGAGCGCATCATGCAGGTGATGGGGTTTCACGGCCTGGAACGCGTCGAGGTGGACGAGGCGGGCGCGGGCGACATCGTGGCGTTCGCCGGCATCGAATACCCCGAGATCTCCGACACCATCTGCGATCCCGCGCAGCCCGAGGCGCTACCGGCGCTGGTGGTGGACGAGCCCACCATCAGCATGACCTTCGAGGTCAACACCTCGCCGTTCTGCGGCCGTGAGGGCAAGTACGTCACCAGCCGCCAGATCCGCGAGCGGTTGATGCGCGAAATACTGCACAACGTGGCGCTGCGGGTGGAGGACACGGACAACCCCGATAAATTCCGCGTCTTCGGTCGCGGCGAGCTGCATCTCGGCGTGCTGCTGGAGAACATGCGCCGCGAAGGCTACGAGCTGGCTGTGTCCCGGCCGCGTGTCGTGGTCAAGGAAATCGAAGGGCAGTTGTGCGAGCCGTACGAGACGCTCGCGGTGGATCTGGACGAGGCCTCGCAGGGTGCTGTCATGCAGGCGCTCGGCGAACGCGGCGCCCAGCTCACCGGAATGCATGTCGACGGCAAGGGTCGCGTGCGGCTCGATTACACGATTCCATCGCGTGGACTGATCGGTTTCCAGACCTATTTCCGCACGCTGACCTCGGGCTTGGGCCTGATGCATCACATTTTCGATCACTTCGCCCCGGTGCTGGAGCGCGAGATCGGCCAGCGTCAGAACGGCGTGCTGATCGCCAACAGCCAGGGCAAGGCGCTGGCCTACGCGCTGTTCAGCCTGCAGGAGCGCGGCCGGCTCATGATCGGCCACGGCGACGAGGTGTACGAAGGCCAGATCGTCGGCATCCACAGCCGCGACAACGACCTGGTGGTCAACCCGCTCAAGGGCAAGAAGCTCACCAACATCCGCGCCGCCGGCAAGGACGAGAACGTGGTGCTGGTGCCGCCCATCCGCTACACGCTGGAGCAGGCGATGGAATTCATCGGCGACGACGAGCTGGTCGAAGTCACGCCGCCCGCCATCCGGCTGCGCAAGCGCTTCCTGAAGGAGCACGAGCGCAAGCGCAGCGGCAAGATGGAAGAATCCGCTGAATAGTAATTACTTGAAATAGTTATGCTATTTATTTGATTTTAATCGATAAATTAATACTGAATCCAGAGCGATTCCGTGCCTGCCGTCGATGCCGGCCGGCGGCCGTTCGTATCATCTCCCTTCAGCAAGACGACATAACCCCGTGTCGCCAGTGGAAAATCCGCCCGCGCCTTTCACATAAAATCGCGAGCTGTTTCACATTGGGCCGAGTTGCCGCGCGACTACGATCCCGAGCAACCAACAACGCCATGGCTCACCGCCATGCCCCTTCAAGATCCGGTGAGTCAACAGCCCGGGCATGACGCCCCTCCAGGGAAGGCCGTCCGTGTGACCGAGACAGCGGGAAGAATGACGATGCATCGACTGCTGGAAAAGCAGCTGCGGCAGGCGACTCGCCCCGACGGCGAACTCGACCTCGCCAGGCTGCTGAGCGCCGTCGAGGACATGTACGAGCGTACCGATGAGGAGCGCCGTGGCATCGTGCGCTCGATGCAGCTCATGTCGGACGAGGCCACGGCGCTGACCCGCGAGATCAAGGAAAGCACCGCCAGCCAGCTGCAGGCCATCCTCGATCACGTCAAGGACGCCATCCTCACCAGCGACGAGTCGGGGCATATCGTCTCCATCAACGCCACTGGCCAGCGCATCTTCGGCCACAGCGAGTCCGACGTGCTTGGCCGCCCGCTGAATTTCCTGTTGCCGCAGCTGGCCGCCGAGGGCGCGCTGCCGGAGCAGCTCGAGCAGTTGGCCGCGCGTCTCGACGACACCCAGGTGGACCTGGCGCAGCACGAGACGCTGGGCCTGCATTCCAACGGCACCTATTTTTCCGCCGAGATCGCGGTCAGCAAGACGCGCCTGACGCGTAATTGGGTCTATGTGGTCTGCCTGCGCGACACCACCGAGCGCAAGGCTGCGGATGCGGCACTGCGCGACAGCGAGGCGCGCTATCGCACGCTGGTCGAACATGCGCCCGAGATCATCGTGGTGGTCGACCTGGACAAGAACCGCCTGATCGACGTCAACGAGAATGCGGTGCGCTTCTTCAAGATGGATCGCGAAGCCCTGCTGGCGGCGGCACCGGATTCCCTCAGCCCGCCGACGCAGCCGGACGGCTCGGCTTCGGCGAATGCCAGCCGCGCTTACCTGGAACGCACCATCGCCGGCGAGGCGCCGGTGTTGGAATGGGTGTTTCGCGACGCGTTGGCCAACGACATTCCCTGCGAGGTGCGCTGGGTTCGGCTGCAATCGGCCAGCCGCCGCCTGGTCCGCGGCAGCATCACCGACATCACCGAGCGCAAGCGCATCGAGCTGCTGGCGGCCGGCGAGCGCCGGGTGTTCGAGCGGCTGGCGGCGAACGTCGATCTGCGCATCACGCTGGAAGCGATCACCGACGTGGTCGAGCGCGCCGCGCCGGATTGCCTGTGTGCCATCCGCCTGCTGAACGAGGAGGGTACCAATCTGAGGCTGTGCGCGGGTCCACGCCTGCCGGCTGACTATGTGCAGGCTATGGATGGCGTCGAAGTCGCTGCCCGCAACGGCTCGTGCGCCGCTGCGGTCTATCTGCAGCGGCAGGTCATCGTGGCCGATATTCCCCGCGACGCGCTCTGGGAGAATCGCCGCGAGGCGGCGCTCGCCGCCGGATTGCGTGCCTGCTGGTCCACCCTGATCTACGCATCCGACGGCCGTACCCTGGGTACGCTGGCGCTTTATTTCCATGCGCCGACCAACCCGATGCGCCGCGATTTCGAGTTGATGTCGCGCATGACGCAGCTGGCCGGCATCGCGGTGGAGCGCCGCATGGCGGAAAGCGCGCTGCGCGCGAGCGAGCTGCGTTATCGCCGGCTGTTCGACAACGTGATGGAAGGCGTCTACAGCTCGACCCGCGAAGGCCGGTTCCTGTCGGTCAATCCGGCGCTGGCGGCCATGGTGGGGCTGTCCTCGCCCAGTGAGCTGCTGTCGTTGCCGACGGCGATGATCTACCAGAACGATGCCGAGCGGCGCGAGATCATCGCGGCGCTGGAGCGAGACGGCGAGGTCCGCAGCGCCGAGTTCCATCTGCGCCGCGTCGACGGCACGACGCTGATCGTGGTCGAGAGCGCGCGCGCGGTACGCGACGAACACGGCCGCTTGGCCGGTTACGAAGGTACGATTACCGACATCAGCGAACGCAAGCGCGCCGAGACCGCAGTCTTCGAGGAGAAGGAGAAGGCGCAGGTCACGCTGCAGTCCATCGGCGACGCCGTGATCACGACCGATGCCGAAGGGCGCATCGAGTATCTCAATCCGGTGGCGGAAGATCTCACCGGCTGGCAGTCGCAGGAGGTTTGCGGCAAGGCGCTCGGCGAAGTCTTCGACATCCTCAACGAAGCGAGTCGCGAGCGGCTGGAAAATCCTGTGTCGCGGGCGCTGCGTGAAGGGCGGGTGATCGCGGTCGCGGATCAGACCGTGCTGGTCAATCGCCGCGGCCAGGAGATCGCGATCCAGGATTCGGCGGCGCCGATCCGCGATCGCAACGGCC
>JBDHQY010000110.1:0-7221 GCA_039807315.1 Steroidobacter sp.
CACCAGGATGCCGTCGCGCTCCAGCAGCTGCATCGCCAGCTGGTTGAGGCGCTTGTAGGCCGCCTCGCCTTTCGGAATGTCCTTGCGGCGCTTGATGAAGGCCGGCGGATCGATCACCACTACGTCGAAACGCCGCCGCTCGGCGTGCAGCGACTCCATCACGTCGAACGCATCGCCGCGGATCGTCGCCGGCTTCAAGGCGTTGGCACTGGCGGTCTCCTGCAGGGCTTCCAGTGCGGCCGCAGACGAATCCACGCACGTCACTTCGGTTGCGCCGGCGCGCAGCGCTCCGAGACCCCAGGCGCCGAGATAGCTGAAAACATCCAGCACCCGGGCGCCGCCCACGTATTTGCGCAGCGCCAGTCGGTTCGCCGACTGATCGAAGAACCAGCCGGTCTTCTGGCCCGAAGCGATCGGCACCTGAAAGCCGAGGCCGCCCTCTTCCACCGTGACGTGCTCCGGCACGTCGCCGAACGCGGTTTCGACATACGACGGCAGCCCTTCGAGCTGGCGCGCGCCGCTGTCGTTCTTCCACAGCAGCGCCGTCGGCGCGAATACCTTCTTGACCGCATCGACGATCTCGCCCTTCAGCCGCTCCATGCCGGCGGTGGCGATCTGGCCGACCACGATGTCGCCGAAACGGTCCAGCACCAGCCCGGGCAGAGCGTCCGACTCGCCGTATGCCAGGCGATGAAACGGCCGCTCGTACAGCGAGCGCCGCAACGATTTTGCGATCTGCAGCCGGTGCACGAGCAGCGATTTGCCGGGCATGAACTCCGGATCGCGCCCAAGCAGCCGCGCGCTGATCAGCGAATGCGGGTTGACGTAGGCGTAGCCGAGGAACTTGTCGCGGTCGCTGACGACGCGGCACAGCTCGCCGGGCTCGAAGACGGTAAGCGGTGTGCGCGCCGTGTCGACCTCGTTGGAAAACACCCACAGATGGCCGGCGCAAAGACGGCGGTCCTCGCCGCGCTTCAGGCGCAGCTCGCGCAGGGGGGCTGCTGCCTCAGCCCGGAAGGTGTCGTTGGCGGTGTTCATCGTTATATTGCGTGGATTCTAGCCGAGCTTCCCACCTCCCATGCACACTTCCAGCTCAACTCACCGCAATGCCCTGGGCTGCGAGACCAGCCCGTACCTGTTGCAGCACGCCGGCAATCCGGTCGACTGGTACCCGTGGGGCGAGCAGGCCCTGCAGCTGGCGCGCCGGGAAAACAAGCCCATCCTGCTGTCGATCGGCTACTCCGCCTGCCATTGGTGCCACGTGATGGCGCACGAGTCCTTCGAGGATCCGGCCACCGCGCAGGTCATGAACGAGCTGTTCGTCAACATCAAGGTGGACCGCGAGGAGCGCCCGGACCTGGACAAGATCTACCAGCTGGCGCACCAGATGCTGATCCAGCGCGGCGGCGGCTGGCCGCTCACCATGTTCCTGTCGCCGCAGGACCAGCGGCCTTTCTTTGGCGGCACCTACTTCCCTCGTGAAGCGCGCTACGGGATGCCGGCTTTCACCGACCTGCTGCGCCGGGTCGCGGAGTTCTACCGTGACCGCTCGGCGGACATTGCGCAGCAAAGCACAGCATTGCAGCGGGCGTTCGACGAAATGATGCCGCCGCCGGCGTCCGGCGAAACACCGCTGACGACCCAGCCTCTGGAAGTCGCCCGCGAAATGCTGGCGCGCGAGTTCGATACCCAGTTCGGCGGCTTCGGCTCTGCGCCTAAATTTCCGCATCCGACCAACATCGCGTTCCTGCTGCGCCATTGGCGCGCGACGGCGTCCAGCGACGCGCCGGATCTGCAGGCGCTTTACATGGCCACGCTGACCCTGACGCGCATGTCCGAAGGCGGGCTCTACGATCAGCTCGGTGGCGGCTTCGCGCGTTACTCGGTCGATCAGTTCTGGATGATTCCGCACTTCGAGAAGATGCTCTACGACAACGGCCAGCTCCTGAACGTGGCAGCGCAGACGGCAGTGGCTACCGGCGAACCGCTGTTCCGGCGCGTCGCCGGCGAGACGGCCGACTGGATCGTGCGCGACCTGCAGTCGCCGCAGGGCGGTTACTGGTCGACGCTGGATGCCGATTCCGAGGGGCACGAAGGCAAGTTCTATGTCTGGGACGCGGCGGAAGTCCGCAAGATCCTGCCGGCCGCCGCCTATGACGTCTTCTCACGCCGTTTCGGCCTGGATCGCGCCGCGAACTTCGAGGGTCGCTGGCATCTGCATGTCTATCGGGCCGTCGACGAGATCGCCCGCGAGCTGGGCATTCCCGCAGCCGACGCCGAGCAGCAATTGGACGAGGCGCGACGCATCCTGCTCGAAGTGCGCAATGCGCGTATCTGGCCTGGCCGCGATGAGAAGATTCTGACCTCGTGGAACGGACTGGCCATCGCCGGCATGTCTGTCGCCGCCCGCGCCCTGCAACGCCCCGATCTGGCCGCCTCCGCAACACGCGCGGTGGATTTCATTCGCGCAAATCTGTGGCGCGACGGCCGCCTGCTGGCGGTTTACAAAGACGGCCAGGCGCGCTTCCCGGCATATCTGGACGACTACGCGTTCCTGCTCGATGGACTGCTGGAGCTGCTGCAGACGCGCTGGCGCAGCGAGGACCTGAAATTCGCCGTCGAGCTGGCGGACAATCTGCTGGCGCATTTCGAGGACCGCGAGCACGGCGGTTTCTTCTTTACGGCCGACGACCACGAAGCACTGATGCACCGCTCGCGCTCGTTCTCGGACGAGGCCCTGCCCGCCGGCAACGCCGTTGCCGCTCAGTCGTTGACCCGCCTCGGGCTGCTGCTCGGCGAAACGCGCTACATCGATGCCGCTGCACGCACGCTGCGAGCGGCCTGGTCACCTCTCGATCACTATCCGCACGCTCACGCCGCCATGTTGGTGGCGCTCGAGGAGCATCTCCAATCACCGCAGATCGTGATCGTCCGCGGGCCGGCCGCCGAAGTGGCCGGCTGGCGTGATGAGCTCGCGAAAATCTATGCGCCGCGGCGTCTGACGTTCGCCATTCCCGCCGCTGCCCGCGATCTGCCGCCAGCACTGGCGGACAAGAAACCACAAGACGGTACGGTGGCCTATGTCTGCGAAGGCATGACCTGTTCGGCGCCGATGAACGCTCTGGCTGCGCTGGCGCGCGTGACGGGCGGCTGATCGCCTTGCCGGAAGCCGGCTTGATTGCTGCTCAGCCGTCCTTGTCCTTCTGCTGCTTCTTTTTCTTCTTCGCCTGCTTGGCGTGACGCGAGCGTTCGATACCGGCCAGCTGCTTGGCCTTGGCGGCTTCGATCGCGGCGCGCAGCGCACGCTCGCCCCAGTGTTTCAGCTGCTCGACATCGCCGACCACCTCCGGCGGCACCGCATGATGATCGGTGGTCAGGTCGAAGGCGTTCGGATAAGGCTTGAACTGCCTGGCGCCGCGCGCCAGGTAGTCCTCGCGATTGATCGGCCCGGTATGCAGATACAGCACCCCGTCGGCAACGATGCCCAGCAGGCGATCTTCGATGAAGATGCCGATGGCGCCGAAAATCGAGCGATTGGAAATCGGCCCGAGAAATGCCAGCTGCTCGGTGACGTAGCCCGCAAGGCTCGATGGGTTGCGCATATCGAGCGACCACTCTCTATCCTGATTTCCTGCGCGGCCGAGGCACGTGCAAGGAGCTTCGTAACGCTGCGCCGATGTTGTTTATGTCTGGTCCGTGACCGGACCTCGAAGCACGTGCGTGCGCAGCACCTTCCCCCTGCGCGAAAGTGTACCTCGGTGGGGTGCTCTGTAAACATGCGGAAACACAGGCTCGCGACATAATTCGCGGTTCCGTTTCACGATATCGACATCGCCAACAGATATACGGGCTCGATGCCGTCGGGATCGCTGAAAAAACGGCGCACAACGGCCCGGCGCGTAACCCCGAGGATGGCGGACCGATCCGGAACGAGCCCCCCGGCAGCTCACCACTCTTGTACCGCCGCAACATCGCAGTGCGGGTCCCTCGAATACCGGATGATGCAGCCCGTTGCGCAACGATCGTGTGCAAGCATCGCCGGCCGCGGCAGCCGGTTACATCCGCGCCAGCAAATGCCGTGCGATCGAGTCCCGCAGGCCGCCGTGCATGGCCGAATCGAATGGCGGCGCCTGCGACCAGTCATAACCCCACGGATTGGCGGTGCGCATCGCTTCGGGCTCGTCTTCGTAGCGCGGATGCACGTGCGCGTGCAGCGCCGGCTCCAAATTGCCGAAGATGGCGTAGTTGATGCGTAACGCCCCAGTAGCCTCGAGCACTGCGTCGCCAAGGCTGCCGAGATCGGCCATGAACTGGTTGCGCGCGGCGCGGGACAAGGCATTGAGATGCGGTACGACCGGATCCGGCAGCAACAGACAGTAGCCGCGCAGCACTTGGCGCTGGCCCATCACCGCCCAGCCCGAGGCCATTCGCGCCACCAGCGTCGGATGGGAGCCGTTGCGACAAGCCGCCACCATCCGGTCGATGGCGGTGCTTTCTGCAGTTTTCCGGTCCACTGCCCCCTCACTTCCTGAATATGAAATACACCGCGCCCATCATGCACAGCGCTGCCCACAGGTAATCGAGCTTCAGCGGCTGGCGCATGTAGAGCAGCGCGAACGGCACGAACACGCTCAGCGTGATGACTTCCTGCAGGATCTTCAGCTGCGGCAACGACAGCGCGGTGTAGCCGATGCGGTTGGCCGGAACCTGCAGCAGATACTCGAACAGCGCGATGCCCCAACTCGCCAGCGCCGCGACCAGCCACGGTTTGTGGCCGAGATTCTTGAGATGGCCATACCAGGCGAAGGTCATGAAGACGTTCGACAAGGTGAGCAGCAGCACGGTGCGGGCGAGGACCGACATCAGGATAGCCTCATGGACACGCTGCGCAGCCCCGGCATCGGCTGCTGCGGCTCCAGTCGCAGCACGAAATCGAATGCATCGACGCGCGTACACAGCTCGAAATCGCGCTCCGGTGCCCAGTCGCAGGCGGGATCGAAGAATTTCACGGCGCTGGGCGCCTGGCGCAACCGCTCGCGGATATCGGTAACGTCGGGCTCGCCACGCAGTCTGCGTGCGATCAGCTCCGCACATAGATCGTCTTCGTCGCAGTTCTCCCGCGCCTCATGCCCCATTCGGACCAGGGTCACGCACGCCGGCGCTCGCGACTGGACATAGCGGACGATGGCGCCGGCGTTCACCAGCGCGCCCGTGATGACCTCATCCGCCGCAGTCGCGTTGGTCAGGCCCTGGGTTCCGGAATGCGTCGTATGGATCAACATGCGGCCACGCAGATCGAGCCGTTCCAGCTCGGTGGGCGAATTGCCGGAATCGAAGCCCGGCAGCCGCCGCGCATGGCGTTCGCCGACCAGCAGAGCATCAGGGTGCCGAGCCTTGAGTGCGCGCGCATCCTCGATCGAGGCGACCGGGATGATGTGTCGCACACCGGCCGCGGAGGCGTAAGCGGCGACCGAGAAGGCCCGGAAAACGTCGATGACGACTACCAACCCGCGCGCCGCGCGCGCGCCGGCAACGAAGTCGGTCACTTCTATTTCGGGGATTGCTGCGTCTGCCATCGGCCGGCAGCGTAGCAGAACGCCTTGCCGGCAGCGTGCACTACCAGCTACGGACGCGGCCGGTGTCCAGGTGCACGAAATTGGACGAAGCGTAGTAACCCACGCCGCCACGACGCATCGATAGCGCCAGATCGCGCAGCTTCTTGCAGGAGAAGCCGCTCAGGCGGACGTCGATCGCCTTGCCGTCCATGTGCAGGCTGCGCGTGGCCACGCCGCTGGAGCGGTTGCGCAGCATGGTGTTGGTCTGCGGGGAGCGGTAACCGGAGATGATCTCGTAAGGCTCATCGCGATCCGCCAGCACCTGCAGGTCGTACAGGATGTCGAACAGCTGCGGATCGATGCTGTGGACATCCTGGGTGCGGAAGTCGCGCAGCAGATGGTTGAGCGCGCCCAGGCCGTCGGCCAGGTAGCTGCCGCCCCTGAAATAGGTCACCGACAGGGACTCGCTGATATGGGTGTGAACGAAGGACAGCCGGCGCGGCGACGCCGCGGAACCGGTCACCGGCATCGAGCCCCAGGCACAGGTAGCCGGCGCAGCGAGCGCCGTCGCGGCCGAGAGCTTGAGGAAATTGCGGCGATTCAACCCGGTGGGTTCCGACATTGGCGCGTCCCGATAGTGCATGCTGGAGAGAAGATTATGCAGGGACAGCGGCCGCGGCTGCGCGTTCCCGCACAGAGCGCGCAATCGGCGCTAGGACCAAGACTCAAACCTCAGGAAAGCGCCGCTGTCGTGCGCCCACGACAGCGGCGTTCGGGACCGGTGGCGCCTCAGCCGTTGGCGGCCTTGCGCCGCAGCGAAACCACCCGCTTGGCATCCGCCCGCTCGTGCATGACCACGACCTTGGCCCGCTTGAAGAAGTTGAAGTCGGTGGCGCTGGCCCAGGTGTAGGCGCCCATCATCCGGCCGACCACCAGGTCGCCCATCTCCAGCTCGGGCAGCTGGATGTCGTCGTCGATGACGTCGATGGAATCGCAGGTCGGCCCGGCCAGCACGCTCGGCAAGCGCTCGCCTTCCTGGCGCAGCGTGGTCACCGGGTACTTGGCATGGTCGAACAGCTGGCCGCTGTACGAGCCGTACAGGCCGTCGTCCAGGTAATACCACCAGCGGCCGTCGCGCCTGGCCTTGCCCATCACGCTGGAGATGGCGATGGCCGACGGCGCCGCGATGAAGCGGCCCGGCTCGGCGATCACGCGCACATGCGGCGGGAGCTTGGCCAGCTCCTCGCGGATCGGACGGCAGAACTCGTCGATGGGCGCTACCGCCTCGTTGTACGAGACCGGGAAGCCACCGCCGATGTCCAGGATATCCAGCGACGGCAGACCAGCCAGCAGCGCTTCGGCGATCAGGTCGGTACAGGCGCGGATCGCCTCGATGTACTTGGTCGGCTCGGTCGCCTGCGAGCCGACATGGAACGACAGGCCGCGAACGCGCACACCCAAACGGCGCGCCTGCTCGATCATGCCCAGCACCGCGCCCGGCTCACAGCCAAACTTGCGCGACAGGTCGACCACCGCATCGGGGCTGCGGAAAGACACGCGCAGCAGCAGTTCGGCACGCTTGCGATAGCGCACGAATTTCCGGATCTCCTCCGGATTGTCGGCAACGAAAGTACGGACCCCGTAACGCAGCGCATCGCGAATATCG
>JBDHQY010000111.1:0-7180 GCA_039807315.1 Steroidobacter sp.
CGCATCGTTTCCGTAATCCGGGCACGGAAGTCTGTGAGATCATCAGCGCCAGCACGCCGCCCACCTTTTGAAGCCCCCAAGATATCCGCTCATGAAAACCACCGTCGCCGCCACTCAGTTCGCCTGCACCGGCAATCGCGAGGAGAATCTCGCGACCGCGGAACGCCTGGTCCGTGCCGCCGCGGCGCAGGGCGCCAATGTCATCCTGATCCAGGAGCTGTTCGAGACGCCGTACTTCTGCAAGGACCACGATCAGCGCTTTTTCTCTCTGGCGCACCCGATCGAAGACAGCCCGGCCGTGAAGCGCTTCCAGGCGCTGGCGCGTGAGCTCAACGTGGTGCTGCCGGCGAGCGTGTACGAACGCGCCGGCAACGCTTTCTACAATTCCGTCGCGATGGTCGATGCAGACGGCAGCGTGCTCGGCGTGTACCGCAAGGCGCACATTCCGGAGAGCCCCGGCTATCACGAGAAGTTCTACTTCTCGCCCGGCGACACCGGCTTCAAGGTATGGAAGACCCGCTTTGGCACGCTCGGCGTGGCCATCTGCTGGGATCAGTGGTTTCCGGAAAGCGCGCGCGCCATGGCGCTGCTCGGCGCGGAGATCCTGTTCTATCCCACCGCGATCGGCGCGGAGCCGCAGGACACCAGCATCGATTCGCGCGATCACTGGCAGCGTGCGATGCAGGGCCACGCGGCCTCGAACGTGATGCCGCTGGTCGCGTCGAATCGTATCGGCACCGAGCGGGGCGAGCGCTGGACGGTGACTTATTACGGCTCGTCGTTCATTACCGATCACACCGGTGCGCTGCTGCAGCAGGCCGATCGTTCCAGCGAGGCCATCCTCACCGCCACCTTCGACCTGGACGCGATCCGCGACTACCGCAATGCCTGGGGCGTGTTCCGCGACCGCCGGCCGGAGCTGTACGGGCCGATCATGACGCTGGACGGACACCAGATGCCGCCGGGTGCGTAAAATCCCTGGTGAATACCTGATTTGCTCCATATCGAGCGCCGCGTTTCAAGAGTGCTGTCGGCTGAGCTATTTTGGGGCGTTTGCCTTCTGTAGCGTCGCGCGCATCGCCGTCTGAAAGGCTGTGGAGCGCCGACGATCGGAACTGTTTTCGGGACCGCCCGCGAGTACATCCCTGTAGGGTTGCCGCAAAAACATCCCTGTTTTTGCGGCTCTCGAAAACAGTTCCGATCGTCGGCGCTCTCAACGTGGCTCTCGGCTGGAGTGGATCTGTGGCACTCGAAGTAGAGTGGATGGGATTCGCCGGCCATGTGGCGAGTGGCGAAATCATGCGGCGGGGAAGCTTCAATCCACTCGTCATGGGACTGACTTATTTGCGCAAGCGCGCCTCGCTGCCGCTGTGCCGGGAAATTTTTTCGATATGCAGTTTTTCGCTTCTTGTCCCCCCGGCGTGGCCGATCTCACCGCAGCCGAGCTGCGTGAGTGCGGCGCCGTGCAATGTCGCGAGTTCAAGCTCGGCGTGCAATTCGAAGGCTCGCTGGAAACGGCTTATCGCGCCTGCTTGTGGTCGCGCACGGCCAGCCGGATTCTGCTGCCGCTGGCCACGTTTCCCGCGGCGACGCCCGAAGCGCTGTACGAGGCGGTCAAGGCCATTGCCTGGACCGAGCACATCAAACCCGCCGGCACGCTGGCGGTCGATCTGGCGGGCGCGACCTCCGGCATCACGCATACGCATTTCGGTGCGCTCAAGACCAAGGACGCCATCGTCGATCACATCCGCGAGCGCACCGGCGAGCGGCCGTCGGTCGATCTGGACCAGCCGGATGTGCGCATCGACGTGCGGCTCGACCGGGACCGCGCCACGCTCAGTCTCGATCTCTCGGGAGAAAGCCTGCACCGTCGCGCTTACCGGGCGCGCGGAGTTGCGGCACCGCTGAAAGAGAATCTCGCCGCCGCCATCCTCCTGCGTTGCGGTTGGCCTGCGATCGCCAAGGCCGGCGGCGAGTTCGTCGACCCCATGTGTGGCTCGGGCACCTTCCCGATCGAGGCCGCGCTGCTGGCGCTGGATATCGCGCCGGGCTCGATGCGCAGTCGTTTCGGCTTCATCGGCTGGCTTGGCCATGAGCGCGAGCTGTGGCGTCGCCTGGTGGATGAGGCGAAGGAGCGACGGGCTGCGACAGCCGGCAGTCGCATCGTGCTGCGTGGTTACGATCAGGATCCCGGCGCGGTGCGGGCGGCGATCGAGAACGTCGAGCGGGCTCGGCTGCGCGGCTTCGTGCACATCGAGCGGCGCGATCTGTCGCAGTTCAAGCGTGAAAGCGGGTCCAGCGGACTGGTGTTGACCAATCCGCCGTATGGGGAGCGCATCGGCGACCAGGAGCGTCTGCAGTCGGTCTACGAGCTGCTGGGCCAGAAGCTGCGCGAGAACTTCGAGGGCTGGAAAGCCGCGGTGTTCACCGGCAATCCGCCGCTCGCGAAGGCCATCGGCATCAATGCGCGGCGCAGCCACACTTTGTTCAATGGTCGCATCGAATGTCGCTTGTTGCGATTCGACGTGGAGCCTGCGGAGTTCGCCGGCGCGGCACGTCAGCCGCGAACCGAGGAGCAGGAGAACGAGATCCGCAATCGGCCGGGGGCGCAGATGTTCGCGAACCGCTTGCGCAAGAATCTGAAAGCCGCAACGGAATGGGCGCAACGCGAATCGATCCAGTGCTTCCGCGTCTACGACGCCGACATGCCGGAATATGCTTTCGCCATCGATCTGTACGGCAATGGCAAGGGCGATCAATGGGCTTACGTGCAGGAGTACGAAGCGCCGCGAACCATCGCGCAAGAAGCCTCACGAACCCGCCGGCGCGAGGCGCTGGCTGTGATTCCGGAAGTGCTGGCGCTGCCCAGGGAGCGCATCCATTTGCGCCAGCGTCGCCAGCAGAAAGGCGTCGCGCAGTACGAGAAGGTGAGTGAGGAGCGCGAGTTCCAGGATGTTCGCGAAGGCCCGTACCTGTTCCTGGTGAACTTCCACGACTATCTCGACACCGGGCTGTTTCTCGATCATCGCCTGACGCGGCAGCACGTGGGCGCCATGGCGCAGGGCAAGCGCTTTCTCAACCTGTTCGCCTACACCGGGACGGCGACGGTTCATGCGGCCGGTGCCGGAGCCGCCTCGTCGACCACGGTCGACATGTCGCGCACCTATCTGGAATGGGCGAAGCGCAACCTGGCGATCAACAAGCTGGCCGGCCCGCAGCACGGTTTCGTGCAGCAGGACTGCATCGCTTGGCTGAGAGAGCAGCAGGACACGTCGCGCCGCTACGACCTGATGTTTATCGATCCGCCGACGCACTCGCGCTCGAAGCGGATGGACGAGGATTTCGATGTGCAGCGCGATCACGTGGCGTTGCTGATGCTGGCCGGGTCGTTGCTGGCGCCGGGCGGCGTCATCGTCTTCTCGAACAATTTCACGCGCTTCAAGCTCGAACGTGAGGCGCTCGGCGCTTTCGCGATTGAAGACATAACCACGAAGACGCTGCCGTGGGACTTCCGCCGCAGCCCGCGCATCCATCGCTGCTTCGTGCTGACGCTCACCGATGCGACCAAGCTGGTTGCGCCCGGCATGGCGCAGCCCATTGCGGTTGGCGGGGCCGACTTTGCGAGGGCGCGGCCTGGAGCGGCCTCACCGAAGCCGCGCCCGGGCCCGGGAATGCGCAATCGGCAGCGATTTTGAGGGATTGTTCCGCGAGGCTAGGGGGTCTCCCGGATTGATATGAATCTTGCGTTGCAGCAGAATGACGCCTGTTTGACCGGCCTCGCTTTACGAGGCTTTTCTCGAACACCTCCATATTTACTTTGCTACGCGCCGAAGCACGTACCGAGCGACGTCATGAGCGATCCTTTTCAGCTGCAGTTCCATCCCAAGCTGGGGGTGGTCATTTACGATTCCGTGGCGCAGATGGGGCTCGCCGCAGAGCAGATGCGGTTGTTCAAGGTAGGTGCGATGGGCGCGACCACGTTCCTGCGTTCCATCGTCAGCAAGGATCTGACGGCCTGCACCGAGTCGCAGTGCCAGGAGAATGCGGAAGCCGTGGCGTCGTACCGCGCGGCGCGCAGCGGGCGGCGCAAGCCTTATTGCGAGCATTGCCGCCGCCATTTCGGTTCGGTGGATTTCTCGGTCTGCAAGGACTGCAACACGATCCGCTGCACCTGCGGCACCTGCAGCTGCGCTTCGTCATCGCGTCGTCGCAAGGCGGCGTGACCGCAAGCACGCACCGGCAGTTGCTCGATGTTCTCCGAGACGCCGCGCCTTCCGCGCGGCGTCGTCGTTTCGATCTGCCAAAAGGCTGACATGAACATTTTTCGCGCTTTCACCCTCGAAGCAGCGCACCGGCTGCCGAACGTGCCGGCTGGACACAAGTGCTCGCGCCTGCACGGGCATTCGTTCCGCGTGGAGCTGCATGTGAGTGGCGAGGTGGATGCGCATACCGGCTGGGTCATGGACTTCGCCGATATCAAGGCCGCTTTCCAGCCGTTGTTCGAGCAGCTGGATCATCACTATCTGAACGAGATTCCCGGGCTCGAAAACCCGACCAGCGAGAATCTGGCGCGCTGGATCTGGCGGCAGCTCAAGCCGGCGCTGCCGCAGCTGAGCAGGGTGACGGTGCACGAGACCTGCACCAGCGGCTGTGTCTACGAAGGCGAGTAGCGCGGACCAGGGCGAGCGGTCATGCCATTCCCGCGCAGAGCTTGTCCGCGATCCGATCGAGGGCGGCATCAGCGATCTGCGGCTGGACTGCCCGCGGGGGCAGACTCTGCGCGGCGATGATGGATGCGGGTGAAGCTGCCGCTCGGTGAGCGCCTGGATTTCAGAAGAAATCCCGCATCCGGTACCACAGCATCGCCAGCATCAGCGCCGGTGTGCGCAGCAGCCGGCCGCCCGGGAAGTCGCGGTGCCGGATTTTCGCGAACAGATCGAAGCGTTCCGCCTGCCCGTCGATGGCTGCGGCCAGCAGCTTGCCGGCGATGCCGGTGAGCGCTATGCCATGTCCGGAGAATCCCTGCAGATAATAGATATGTGGCGCCAGCCGCCCGAAATCGGGCGCGCGGTTCATGGTGATGTCCACATAACCGCCCCAGGCGTAGTCGATCGCCACGTCCGCCAGCTGCGGGAACACCTTCAGCATGCGTTGCCGTGTGGCGCGCCGGGTATCGAACGCATCGAGTCCCGAGTAGCTCACGCGGCCACCGAACAGCAGACGGTGGTCGGCGGAGCGCCGGAAGTAGTCGAGCACGAAGTTGATGTCGGTAACGGCGATATTCTCGCGCATCAACCCGGTCATGCGTTCTGCGCCCAGCGGCTGCGTCGCGACGATGTAGGTGGCCACCGGCATGATCCGGGCCCGCAGTGCCGGCGCGAGATCGCCGATGTAGGCGTTGCAGCACAGGGCAGCGAAGCGGGCTTTGACGTGACCGTGAGCGCACGTGACTAGCGTCGGGTCGCTGCGGCGCACGCCGGTCACCGTCGAGTTTTCGAATATCCGGACGCCGGCCGCTTCGGCCGCGGCTGCCAGGCCCAGCGTGTAGTTCAGTGGATGCAGATGCGCGCTGCCGCTGTCGTACAGTCCGGCGCAGTACCGCCGGGTGTCGAGCAACGCTTCGACGCCGTCGCGCTCCAGGAATCTCAGATGCGGATAGCCGAAGCGCTGCGCCAGCTCGTGCTGCTCGGCCAGCAGGACCCCGCGCTGGCGCGGTTTGATGGCGACGCTCATCTGGCCCCAGTGCAGATCGCAGTCGATGGCATGTCGCGCCACGCGCTCTTTGAGCAGTGCCAGCGCTTCCACCGAGATGTCCCACAGCTTGCGGGCGTCGTCGATGCCGAGCTGGTCGACGAGTTTCTGCTGGCCGCTGGCGTATCCCGCGATGGCCTGGCCGCCGCTGCGGCCCGAAGCACCCCAGCCGATGCGTTTGGCTTCCAGCAACACCACGCGATAGCCGCGCTCGGCCAGGTGCAGGGCGGTGGAGCACCCGGCGATTCCGCCGCCGACGACGCAGACATCCGCCTCCAGCTCGCCCTGCAACGCCGGGCGGAGCGGCGCGGAATGGGCGGAAGCGGCGTAGTAGGAGTCGATGTGCGCAGCGGTCATTCGTGCTTCATGCCTGGTCCGGCCGGCCGTGCCGCGGGGCGCGATCTGGAGGGATGCACGATGCGGCCATAGGGTAAACCCCGTTTAAGATTTGGTAGCGCCCGGCCTGCGCTGCGGGCGGCGCAGGATACTGAGCGGGAGACGCCGCCGGCAAGCGCCCGATCCGGGACGGCGGGGCTGCAAGCCCTTGTAGAGCCTCAAAATGGCTCCCTGAGACCAAGTGCGGAGCGGCGGCCCGGCCGGGACTGTGGTTAAATGCTCCGTCGATGCGATGCCGGCCTCCTTGCCGGTCGTTGAATATCCTAAACACCATGTCGAGCAAGCCGCTGATTGGAATCCCCGCGGACCGGCGTCTGCTGGGGGATCATCATTACTTCCACTGCGTGGGAGAAAAATACATCCAGGCCGTGGCTGCGGGCGCCGCTGCCATTCCGGTGCTGATCCCGTCGCTGGGCGCGGCGCTCGATCCACGGGAATGGCTCGAGAGCTGCGACGCCATCCTGCTGACGGGCAGCGCCTCCAACGTGGAACCGCACCGCTACAACGGCCCGTCCAGCGAGGCCGGCACCTTGCACGATGCGGAACGCGATGCGACCACGCTGCCGCTGATTCCGCGCGTGGTCCAGGCCGGGATGCCGTTGTTGGCGATCTGCCGCGGCTTCCAGGAAATGAACGTCGCCTTCGGCGGCACGCTGTGGCAGAAGCTGCATCAGGTGCCGGGGTACGCCGATCATCGCGAGGATCTGCAGGCGCCGCTGGATGAGCAGTACGGGCCGGCGCATCAGGTCGAGCTGGTCGACGGCGGTGTTTTGCGGCAGCTGGCCGGCGACAGTCGTCTGACGGTGAATTCGCTGCACTCGCAGGGCGTGCAGACCCTGGGTGCCGGACTCGAGATCGAGGCGCGCGCGCCCGACGGTGTGATCGAAGCATTCCGGGTCGGCAATGCGCCGGGCTTTGCCCTGGCCGTGCAATGGCATCCCGAGTGGCAATTCCAGGACAACCCATTTTCGCGTGCCCTGTTCGCGGCCTTCGGCAAGGCCGCGCGCGAGTACGCGCTGAGGCATCGCTCATG